>JBFFIL010000255.1:0-2577 GCA_041556535.1 Acidimicrobiia bacterium
CCGGAGAGGAGGTCGAGGTCATGGGCAGCATGGGCAGGACAGTCGTCCAACTCTCACCTGATCAGGTGCGAGAGTTCTCCAAACGCCTCGAGGACCTCATCGGCGAGATAAACCACGCGAATGATGTCGAAGGCGATGCCTACGGGCTCACCTGGGTGTTCTTCCCCCAGGCGGGGCCGTTTGGGGGGACCGATGCGTGAGCCGATTTCGCCGGGTGCTCCAGATCAGGAACTTTCGGGCTCGATGGAACCGCAATAGCGGTGGGCCGCCACCGCCTCGGCGGCGAGCCGATCACTCGGACTCGGGCTCGATCGCTTTCGACTTCTTGTAGAAGTCGAGACGATCCACCGGCATCACCACTGAGCTGAGCGTGTTGGAGAGGTGGGCAACTATTCGCTTGAGATAGCGGTAGAGAAGGGCGCGAGGGGTCGCGTGGGACCCCGGGAGGTCCGAGGTCACGAACTGCACCAGCTCCTCGTCGTATCGCCTGGTGTCTTCCTTCATGGCCGGTATCAGCTCGTGCACCTTGTCGGTGTCCTGTGACCCGAAGGCCTCGAGTGTGAGCTCGATCAAGTCGGCGACCCGTTGCCGGTGCGCTTGAAGCTCCGAGTGATCGTCGCCACCGGCCAGGTTGACTCCCATCTGTGCGAGGTTCCAGATGTTCTTGCAGTAGTCGCCAATCCGCTCGATGTCCTTTGCGACCGACATGTACACCAGCATCAGCCCCTGGTCGACCTCAGCGCCACGCACGGTGCCATGGACGAGGAGCTCTCGTCTCACGGCCCGCTCCGTCTTGTTCAGGTCCTTGTCAATGGAGTCGATCTGCGATCCAGACTCCTCGACATCTGCCTCACCGAAGAGAGCCGCCGTGGCGAGGCGAAACGCGTCCCGGCATCCGGCCAGCATCTCGATGAGCTGGTGCTCGACCGTCTCGAGTTGGTCGGCGTCTCTGAATATTGAGAACATGAATCGCCTCTCTACGCGATCAACAGTAGGACCAATGGGGTCAGAATGAACAGACCCACCACGTAGACCGCGACGAGCCACTTCTTCTCGACCGCTACCTCCGCGGTTCGCTCCGCAAGGAAAATGGGGATGGCCCGGATGCGGGGCCACGGGTAGATGACAAGGATCCCTATCACATTGAAGGCCACATGGGCCAGGGCGATGACCAGCGCCTCCGGCGCGTCGGCAGCTATGGAGGCCAGCAGGGCGGTGACGGTCGTGCCGATGTTGGCGCCGAGAGTCACCGGGAACGCGTTCTGGAGGGTGAGAACACCGGCGGCCACCAGAGGGACGAGGATCGACGTGGTGATCGACGAGCTCTGGACGGCGATGGTCATCACAAGCCCCACCACGACAGCCCCGGCCCCAGCCCCTCGTGCCAGGATCCCGTTGATGGCGTTCTCGATCCGGCCTGACATGACGATCTTCATCTGACGGGTGATCATCCACAGGGAAACGAAGATCAGCCCGATTCCCACTGTGAGCATGATCGCGCCCTTCCCGGCGCCCCACCCGAGCGTTTCGATCAGGTCTGCGAGCCAGGTCACGGGAGCCTTGATGGCGTCCTTTACGGGGCTGGCCCCGGTTCCGACATCCGGGATAACGCCGTCCAGTGCCGATGCCAACCCGTTCGCAATCTTGGTTATCAGCCCGAAGATCACCTCGAGGGGCAATAACAGAGCCACTGCGAGAAGGTTGAAGTAGTCGTGGACGGTTGCGGCAGCGAAGGCTCTGCGAAAGTACGCGCCCTGTCTGAGATGGCCGAGTGACGCGAGCGTGTTGGTGACTGTCGTGCCGATGTTCGCCCCCATGACCATTGGCACGGCGGTCTCTACCGGAAGCACTCCCGAGCCCACGAGACCGACGATGGTGGCGGTCGTCACCGACGATGACTGGACGAGGACCGTTGCGAGGACGCCGGCAGCCAGCCCGGCGATGGGGTTGTTTACCGAGTCGAAGAGATTGGAGACGAAACCCTCGCCGAACGATTTGATCCCGGTCTCTAGGGACTTGACTCCGACCAGGAAGACATAGAGAAAGAAGATCGCAGCGCCGAGTCTGAGCGCCGTCTCGCCCCACGGCAGAAAGGGAGGGCGCGCAAGGTCGCCTGGCTCAACCCGTTGTTCTCCCATGGGCGGGCGGAACACTATCCACCAGTGTGGGAATACGCACCTCGACGGCGCTGCTCAGACGATCTGAACCCAGGCCATGACTTCGGGAAGCCTTCGCTTCAACAGGCGAGACGCAACGGCGAGGGATATCAGGTAGAGGGCTGCACCCCACACGATGCTCACCGCTGCCGCCGTCCAGGGAGCCACGACCGATCCAAATCCGACGGTGAGCGCCACAACCGACGCGGGCACCACGAGAAGCAGCCCGATGGTGAAGAAGGAAACCGTCTGGCTGACTATGGCAAGGCACCCTTGCTCGGTGGACTGTGCGAAGACGTCGGTCCCCTCTCGAGGAAGCCGCAATGGTGTGAGGACCGAGACGATGTTGCCGACGGCGAGCTGACATCCGATCGCTGCGACCATCAAGGGGAAGACGAGCCAGGTCCAGCGCCAGTGGCCG
>JBFFIL010000256.1:0-2575 GCA_041556535.1 Acidimicrobiia bacterium
CATCCAGGGGCCGGGCTTCGGCAGGCGGCGCAGCAGGGCAGAAGAGCTGGCTGATCGACGCGGGCCTGGGCGCCGAGACGGCCTTCGTGGGCGGCATCAACCTCGACGGGGCGTCGCTGTCGCGGGCCGGGCACCCCGCCCGCGCGGCGATCCTGGTGTCGCCGGTGCCGAGGAAGGGGGCTTGGGGAGCGACGTTCAAGGTGGTGCGCCGGCATCCGTGGCGATTCCTCAAGTCGAACCTCACTCTCGATGTCGGAGCTGTCGTGGAGACGGAGGAGGCGGCGCACCACCTGCTCCTGAGCGGGTCGCTCCCTCGGGAGGCGATCCATCCTTACATGGAGCGTCTGGAGCGGGCGTCCTATCGGACATACATGGATCTCCTGATGCGCCGTCCCGACCTGTCGTCAGTCGACGTCCCGGCCCTCGTCATAGGTGGAACCGACGACGGGTTCTTCACCGAGGCCGAATGGATGGACACCGCCTCGGCATTGGGAGCCGAGCTTGTGATGCTGCCCGGCGTCGGCCATCAACCGATGTGGGAGGGACGAGGTCAGCGCCTGGTCGAAGAAATCGACGGGTTCGTGCGTGGGCTGGGCTGAGGAGTCAGGACGAATAGTCGTAGAAGCCTCTACCAGTCTTCCTGCCGTGAAGACCGGCCTCGACCATCCGGTTCAAGAGCGGCGGAGAGGCGTACTGGGGCTCCCTGAACTCCTCGAACAGCACATCGGCCACGTATTTCGTGGTGTCGAGACCGACGAAGTCGGTCAACTGGAGCGGGCCCATCGGGTGGTTGGCTCCGAGTCGCATCGCGGTGTCGATGTCCTCCCTGGTCGCGACACCATCTTCGAGCATCCTGATGGCCGACAACAGGTAGGGGATGAGCAGGAAGTTGACAATGAACCCGGCGCGATCCTTTGCGCGCACCACGCTCTTGCCCAGACTCTCGACATAGGTCTGGGCCCGGTGCTCCACGTCCCCGGACGACATCACCGTCGTCACCAGCTCCACCAGGGCCATGACCGGAACGGGGTTGAAGAAGTGGAGGCCTACGACGTGGCTCGGCCGGGTCGTCGCAGAGGCCAGCCGCGTGATCGGTATCGAAGACGTATTGGAGGCGAGTATGGCGTCCGGGTCGGCCACCGCCTTGTCGAGGTCCGAGAAGACCCGGCGCTTGAGATCCTCGTTCTCGGGGGCAGCTTCGATCACGAGCTGACGGTCGGCCTGGTCCGCGAGATCGGTCGAGACGATGATCCTGCCCAGGATCGAACTCTCTTCATCCGCGCTGACCTTTCCCCTCTCCACGGCCCTCGCCAGGGATGTCTCGATTCTCCCCAACGCGGCCTGAGCAGCCTCTGCGTCGATCTCGTGGACAATCACTTCGCTGCCGGCTCGAGCACAAACTTCCGCGATGCCCGAT
Source organism: Acidimicrobiia bacterium (assembly GCA_041556535.1). Classification (GTDB taxonomy): domain Bacteria; phylum Actinomycetota; class Acidimicrobiia; order Spongiisociales; family ZC4RG35; genus JAWWBL01. Next base: position 1,418 of record JBFFIL010000256.1, read on the forward strand.
CCCATCAACCCGCCGCCGATCACACCGACCCGTTCGATTGCCATCATCCGATCATGATCGCGGGTCCATGGACCGCCCCTCAAATCGGCCAGATATCCCACGGAGGAAAGCGGGTATGGCTATCAGGAACAGACGCTTCCAGTCGACCACCGCTATGAGGATGATGACCGAGAACGGAAGCCACCAGAGGGCCGGCCGGTCGCTCCAGAGGATCAGGAGCGTTGGGACATACCCGGTGAGCTGGAGGAGCATCGAAGCCGCGACGTTGCCAAGCAGATAGAGGGCGCCGAAGATCACCAGCGCCGGGAACCCGATGACGTCGGGCAATGTGCCGTGTGCGATCAACCCCAGGGCGAGTCCCGCTCCCACGGCGGTGTCCGCCTGCATGTCCCAATCGCCGAGCCGGGTGCCGCCACCAGCTCGTCTGGCGAGTCGGCCGTCGAGGAAGTCACTGAGCCAGGCCATTCCGACAACGACCGCAACCGCCGTCCACCGCCCGTTCCAGACCAATGCGATCAACGCGACCGCTGCAACTAGGCGCAGAATCGTGAGCCCGTCAGCTATGCGTGCCAAGTCGCCCTTTCTTCCGGTTTGCCCTTGTTGTGAAGGGCTACTCCCCAATTACCCTGCCCTGTTCACAGATGACATACGACCACAAAGCTATCGAGGCCAAGTGGCAGGACCGATGGGAGTCCGAGAAGACCTTCGAGGTCACCGAGGATCCGTCGCGCCCGAAGTTCTACAACGTCGCTATGTATCCCTACCCGTCCGGCGAGCTTCACGTCGGGCATATCCGGAACTACACCTACATCGACCTGATCACCCGATACAAGATGATGCAGGGCTACAACGTCTTGGGTCCGATGGGATGGGACAGCTTCGGCCTGCCTGCGGAGAACCACGCCATCGAGACCGGGATCCATCCCAAGCCCAGCGTCGAAGGCCAGATCGCCCGGATGAAGGAGCATTTCCGCCGCTTGGGTGCCGGTTTCGACTGGAGCCGGGAGCTGGCCAGTCACAGCTCCGAGTACTACCGATGGGACCAGTGGCTGTTCCTCGAGTTGTGGAAGCGGGGCCTCGCCTACAAGGCCGAGGCGCCGGTGAACTGGTGCCCCAAGGATCAGACGGTCCTCGCCAACGAGCAGGTGATCGACGGTC
>JBFFIL010000257.1:0-2526 GCA_041556535.1 Acidimicrobiia bacterium
CTGGCGATCGTTTCTCTGGCCACGGCTTCACTGGGTCTTGCGTATTCGGCGCGGGCGAAGGCCCAGAGTGCAGCCGATGCTGCTGCGCTAGCGGCTGCAGTCGCGACCTATCCGGGGACCGGGCGCACCTGGCCGACCGGGGAGGCTGTGCGCGCGGCCGAGGCGAACGGGGCGGCCCTCGTCTCGTGCCGCTGTGCAACGGACGCCACATTGAAGGTGAGGGCGGTCGTCGTGGAGACTTCGGTTCCAGTGGATCTTCCGGTCTTTGGCGTCCTGGAGGTCCGCGCGCTCTCGCGGGCCGAGTTCGACCCCAGGCGATGGCTGGGTCGGTGATAATCGCGTGGTGGCCACCCGGTTCGATCACATGCGGGCTCTCGCCGAGCTGGCGAAGCTGACAGCCCTCGACGAGGGGTCTCCCCAGGCGTTCCGGGTGCGCGCCTACGAGCGGGCCATTGCAGGCATCGAGGCATTCCCGGGTGAGCTCGCCGGGTTGACCAAACAGCAACTGGTCGAGATCTCCGGGGTGGGCGCGTCAACCGCCGACAAGATCATCGAGTTCGAGGAAACCGGGGCGATCGCCAAGCTGGAGAGACTGCGTGTGAAGTACCCGCCGCCTTTCGTCGAGCTGACCAAGATCCCGGGGCTGGGCCCCAAGACCCTCAAGCTGATTCGCGCCGAGCTCGGAGTCGAGGACATCGAGAGCCTCAAAGAGGCCCTGGACTCGCAGAAGCTGAGGGAGTTGCCCGGACTGGGAGAGAAGTCGGAGGACAAGATCGCAAAGGCGATCGAGCGGCTCGGCCTGCACGGCAAGGATCGCCGGACCCCGCTCGTGGAGGTCCACGGCTTTGCCGCGGCCCTCGCCGAACGGCTGACCGGGTTGGACGGCGTGCGTGCTGCGATCCCTTGTGGATCGATCCGCCGATTCTCGGAGACCATCGGGGATGTCGACATAGTCGTCGCCACGACAAAGCCGGAGCTGGTAGCAAAGGCGGCGCTGGACTTCCCGGAGGTCGAGGAGGTGATCGGGTCCGGGGATACCAAGACCTCATTCGTCACCAGAGAAGGGTTGCAGGTGGACATCCGCACCGTTCGACCGTCCCAGCTCGGGTCGGCCCTCCTGTACTTCACCGGCTCGAAGGCGCACAACATCCAGGTCCGGCAGAAGGCGATCGACCGAGGTTGGCTGCTCAGTGAATACGGACTGTTCGAGGGCGACGAGGTCGTGGCCTCGAAGACGGAGAACGCCATTTACAGGGCACTGGGCATGGACTTCGTCCCACCCACCCTCCGCGAGGGCGCAGGGGAGGTGGAAGCAGCCTCAGAGGGCGTCCTGCCAGAGCTGATCCAGCGCTCCGACATCAAGGGAGACCTCCATTACCACTCGGGTCGCTCAGGAGACGGGAGGTCGTCGCTCGAGGAGATGGTTGGGGCCGCCGTCGAGGCAGGGCTCGACTATGTGGCATTCACCGAACATGGGGAGGACCTGGCCATCAATGGGTCGACCCGGGCCGAGATGCTGGCGCATCGTGACCGCATCAGGGAGCTCGACGAGGCCACCCCTGGGCTGAAACTGCTCTTCGGGTGCGAGCTGAACATCGGGCCAGACGGAGACCTGGATTACGACCCCGACTTTCGACGCGAGTTCGACCTATGCGTCGCCTCCATCCACTCCCACTTCGATCTTCCCCAGGATCGTCAAACGGCCAGGATCCTCACCGCTCTCCAGGACCCTTCGGTCGATGTCGTCGGACATCTGACCGGTCGGTATGTAGGGCGCCGCCCGGGTGTCGAACTGGACATCGACGTGGTCTTGGAGGCATTGGCCGTGACCGGAGTCGCCCTCGAAGTCAACGGGGCGCTCGATCGCCTCGACGCTACATCAGAGGTAGCCCACAGGGCGATGGCGGCCGGAGTCGACGTTGCGATCGACACCGACTCCCACCACACACGAGAGCTGGTCCGCATGGACTACGGGGTCCTCCACGCCCAGCGCGGTTGGGTGACCAGGGACCGCGTCGTCAATGCCCGTCCGGTCGACGAGCTCCTCGGCTGGCTGCGGGCGCGTCGCGACTGAGGCTTCACTGCAGGCGTGATCCTTGTATTCGCGATCCACATTGGTGAATCTGTCGCCCAACAGGCGAGCGCAACAGAAGGAGACCCATCAGGTGGCATCCACCTACGTAGTCGACACTTGCGTCCTACTCGCCGACCCCGCATCCCTCCTCCAATTCGATGAGCACGATGTCGTGTTGCCCCTCGTCGTGGTCGAGGAGCTGGACCGGAAGAAGACCGGTGTGGATGAGGTCGGCGCGAACGCGAGGCGGGCAATCCGTCTCCTTGAGGATCTCGGAGCCTCGAAAGAGGGCGGCCTCCGCGATCCGGTTCCACTCCCGAACGGCGGGACGCTGCGAATCGAATTGAACGGGATCTCCTCCGACCGCCTGCCGGTCGCTCTGGACCCCTTGACGCCGGACCACCGGATCCTTGCCACGTGCCTCAATCTCGATGAGAACGGTGACGCCGTGC
>JBFFIL010000258.1:0-2524 GCA_041556535.1 Acidimicrobiia bacterium
CGAAGTTGTGGTCGTTCCGTCGGTGGTGCCCCCGCATGCGGCGGAAACCATGGCCAGGACGGCCAACAGCGTCATGGTTCTCTTCAAGAGCTCTCTCCTCGTCGGTCGGCAGGAGGCTAACGGCGTGGCCTCCTCCAAATATGGTCTTTCCCTCGAGGTGGGCGCGAGTCGAACCGCCCGGTATTCGCCTACTCGTACAGCGTGGGGTCCAGATTCGCCGGTGTGGTGCGGCCAGTGTTCTCCAGCACGAATGCCGACACCATTGAGTCCACCAGGAGGAACGCTGTTACCTGTTCGACATCTCGCCAGTTCCTGAGGGTGATGTCGGAGGTGGTTGTGCCATCCGGGTGAAACACCGTCTTGTCGCGGTCGTCGAACCAGAGGCCACCGATGTAGACGAGATCGAAGGACTTGATCGGCCGGAAGCTGACTCCACTCCCGAGGTTGTTGTGCCAAAGCCTCGGCGCAAGGCCAAGCCGTGGATTGTTGGTGAGGATGGTGTCCGCGAAGATCTGAACCGGCTGAGGTGAGGACAGTGCTGCGTAGAGCTGCAGGCAGGCCGCCATGCGGGCATTGCGCGACTGAGTGTCGGGCTCACTGGCGTAGGTGTCGCCATCACACGGCCCTCCATCCAACGGACCGTTGGAATACGTCAGGAGATGGCTCCAGAGAGGCGTGTTGTCGAGCGCATAGCCTCCCACCATCCTCGTGTTCGACGAGCGGGTCAGACGGGCGTCGTAACCGTCGGCGAAATTGGTGCCCGTCATCAGCCCCAGAGTTACGTCCGCCTTGGCGTTGTTCCCCGTGTCGATGTACACACCGTTGATCGGGTACCCGTCTGCATAGGCGGCAAAGTCCCCACCCTCGTCGATGCACTCATCCATGTTCGCGTAGGCGTCGACCGCGTTGTTGCGAGGGTTGTCGTCCGGATTCCCCGGGATCGAGGCAAGCGAGTGCAACTCGTGATCGATGCCCATCGCGATGGCAGGAGCGACGTTCTCCCCGCTGACCTGGCCCGAGCAGTCGGGTGTGGAGAAGCCGGGGACCCCGAACCTGGGGGGCGCGATGTTTCCGAAAGAACCGCGCTCGGGCCCGTTGCACTCGTCGACAGCCTGGCCTCGGGGCCCGGTGTCGAGACAGAGGAAGCCCGGAGACGCATCCCCTCGAACGGCGAAGGGGAGGGCCCCCGCCCCGGCGTAATCGATGAGTTGGACGATCGCCCCGGCGTGAGTCGAGAGTGAGTCGAACCCCAGGATCCGCCCGAAGCTGGTGTCCACCAGCTGGTCCGGCACACGGACCCGCAGGAAACTGGGGTGGATGCCGATGCAATCGATGGTGCCCAGTGTCGAATGGGTGATTCCGGTGAACCCCGGGTAGGAATCGGTGCAGTTCTGCCACAAAGCTATCCACTCCGCATCCGAATAGACGCCGTCCACATTCAGGCGCGCCGTCGCCATCACCTCTTCGACTATCGCGTCGTAGTCGGGGTAGGACAGAGCGCCCGCCAGCACGGCAAGGTCGGCGGAGGTCTGGTCCTGGCGGCGTTCGTTGAAACCAGCGGAGAGATCGATTGCGACGGCCGCGGCACCCATCAAGAGGGTCAGCACCAGCGCGACGAAGATGAGAGTCGCCCCGGACTCGTCGCGAGGCCTCACGGACATGCGGTGGCTCCGGTAGGCGACCAGGCACCGTCTTGTTCGAGGCGGAAGGTCGCCGTGTTGGTCAAGGAGTCCGGAACGAGAAACGAGACGAGGGGAATCTTGGTCAGCGACGAGGTGCTCGCTTGTACGGTGAGTGTGGCGTACTCGAGACGCTCGGGCACCCCGTCGCCATCGGTCTCGTTGCTGGCCAGGGCGACCGTCATTCCCACGTTGGGCAGATTCACCTTGTCGCAGGTGACCGCTAGAACGTCGGCGAAGTCCCCCGTGCCTCCCGCCCCGTCGTAGTCGGGCCGGCTCACGGCTGCATATCGGGCACCCTCCCGGGCGCCATGCCTGATTTCGTTGTACTGAGCGAAGACGATGCTCAGCTCGACCATCCCGAGGATGAGAAGGAGCAGGAAAGGCAGCACCAGGGCGAATTCGACCAAGCTCGCGCCTCGATCAGCCTCGTCCCCGAGCGAGCCCCGACCGAGGGAGCCCCCTCGAACGCGCCCATCGCTCACCCTCCGAAGGATGGCAGATCCTCCGCCCTACCCGCCTGGGCCTAGAGACCCATCCATACCTCTTTGGTCGGCCTGGCCGGTAGGAGCCAAAGTCAGGGCGTTCGCAACCCCAGGTTTGTGGCCAGAGCCCTCACCGCGCGGGACCTGTGGGACAGCTCGTTCTTCTCCTCGGGCCCCATCTCGGCCAGGGTGCGCCCGTCCACCTCGAAGATCGGGTCGTACCCGAATCCGCCGGCGCCCCTCGGCTCGAGCGTGATCGTGCCCTCGAGGGCGCCGTTTGCGACCACCTCGACCCCGTCCGGGAATGTCAGCGCCACAACCGTCCGGAACCGGGCTTTGCGGTCATCGACCCCGGCCATC
>JBFFIL010000259.1:0-2509 GCA_041556535.1 Acidimicrobiia bacterium
GGGGAGGTCGAAAGCCACACTGAGCCCCGTCTGACCCGCTGCGAGCAAATCGCGGAACCTCTTGTTGGTCTCCTCCGCCGTCCCGAAACCGGCGTATTGCCTCATCGTCCACAGACGCCCGCGGTACATGGTCGGGTAAGGGCCGCGTGTGAAGGGGAACTCACCCGGATCACCTATCGAATCCGGGTCGGCCTGTTCCGAGTAGACGACGTCGATCTCGATGTCGCTCGAAGTGCGACGGGATTCACTCATGTCGTTTGTATCCTGACATCGACCGGGATCGTACGCGGGGAACTCACCCGGCCCCCGGAGACGTCGAATACCCCTAGATGGCCAGGAAAGCCCTCATCCATCAGATCGAGGCGCGTGAACGGCGAGGCCGATGGTTCGGCGCGCTGGCCACCCTCCTTTCAATGTCCCTTCTCTTCTCGGGCTGGGTCGGCCTCTTCGCGTTCCTGGGAGCCAACTCCGCATACGGCACGTTCGAGGATCTGCAGGAAGAGTGGGTGCCCGACACCAGGTCCATGGAGTTGACGCTTCCCGATCTGAGCCGGGTGAGCCGGGTCTACGCGAGCTCGGGGGAGGTGCTCGCCGAGTTGCACGACGGGCGCAACTCGCAGCCGATCCCCTATGACCAGATACCGGAGGTGGTGGTCTACGCGATCCTCGCCGCCGAGGACGCAGAGTTCTTCGAGCACGAGGGAGTCGACTTCAGCGCCATCGTCGCGGCGGCGATCGACAACCTGATCTACGACACGACCCGAGGAGGCTCGACGATCACCCAGCAAGTCGTGAAGAACGCTTTCGTCGGGGCGGAGGTTTCGATCCAGCGCAAGGTCAACGAGGCCTTCGTCGCCGCCGAGCTGGAGAGGAGATTCCCCAAGGAGAGAATCCTCGAGTTCTACATGAACTCGGTGTACTTCGGCTCCGGGGCATACGGGGTGCAGAGCGCAGCTACGGAGTTCTTCGGCAAGGATCTCGACGACTTGCAGGTCCACGAGGCGGCGACGCTGGCGGTCCTCGTTCGCAACCCGACTCTCTACAACCCGAGGCGCCAGCCCGAGATCACACTCGAGCGGCGGGACGACGTCATCGCCCAGATGGAGGAGGAGGGGTGGATCACACCGGCCCAGGCGCTCTGGGCGGCTCGCCAGCCTCTCGGGGTCGTGGACTCCCCGCTTCGGCGCGGGCTGGCCGACCATGTGGTGGCCGAGGTGAAGCGCCAGCTCTTGAACGACGACGAGTTCGCCTTTCTGGGGGACACACCCGAAGAGAGGAAGATCGCGATCTTCGGGTGTCCGGCGGACGACGTGGCCTGTGAGGGCGGCGGCGGGCTTCAGATCCGGACGACGATCGACCTCGACCTGCAGTTGGAGGCCAACCGGATTCTGAACGAGTGGCTCCCACTGCCCCCCTACGAGCAGAACCTCGACTCCTGCCGCAAGCTCTTCGACGACTTCGAGGCGAACCAGGCCTTCTACGCCAAGTACGCCGAGATCCACTCGTGCCAGCCAACCGGCGCGATCACCATGGTCGACAATCACACCGGAGCTGTCGTGGTGATGGCCTCTGGCCTCCCCTTCGAGTTCAGCCAGTTCGATCTTGCGGTTCAGGGCAGGAGGAACCCCGGTTCGTCCTTCAAGCCAATTGCGCTCGCCACGGCTCTCGAACAGGGGTACACACTCGGCCACCAGTGGAGCGGGGAGAGCCCGATCGAGATCGAGTGCCCCTTCGTCTGCTCCGATGACGGCACAAACATCTGGGAGGTCTCGAACGCCGGCCGCTCCTATGACGTCGTCACGCTCGACTTCGCCACCTACTGGTCCATAAACGCCGTTTACGCCCAGGTGTCACAGGCAGTCGGCCCGTCGAGCATCGTCGACATGGCCCGCCGCATGGGCATCGACGAGTCCGCGCTCGCCCCGGTGCTTTCGATCGTCCTCGGCTCGTCCGCCGTCACGACGCTCGAGATGGCCTCGGCCTACTCGAACTTCGCGACGAATGGCCTCCACGCCGAGAACTACATCATCTCCCACATCGTCGACCACGAGGGGAACGTCGTCTACGAGCACAGAGGGGAGACCACCCAGGTGTCCGACCCCGCCGTGTTCGCGGTTGCCCGGCGCCCCCTCCTGGAGGTGCCGTCCCGCGGCACGGCCGCAAAGGCGTTCAACACCTACTTCGAGCACAGCCTCCAGAACGTCGGCGGAAAGACCGGCACGCACCAGGCCTACCGGGATGCGTGGTACGTCGGGTTCACGCCTGACTACTCGACCGCCGTGTGGGTGGGCTACGAGGCCGAGCAGATTTCCCTCGAGAACGTCGTGATCAAGGGACAGCCATTCGACAGGGTGTTCGGGAGCTCGATACCGGCTCCGATCTGGGCCGAGTTCATGTCCATCGTGCTCCGCGGCCTCCCCGAGACCCGATTCCCCGAGGACCCGGCGAACGTCATCTCGTACCTCATCCCTCCCCCGACGTTCGTGCCCGTCGCAGTCGGACTCGAACA
>JBFFIL010000260.1:0-2506 GCA_041556535.1 Acidimicrobiia bacterium
CGGCTCCACCGTCGGCAACTGCGATGGCGCCTGCCGACGCTCCACTGTCGGACACCTTCTGATCCGAGCTCCGGTCGGCGCGCAGCGCCGCGAGGTCCACGGCGATGGCCGACGCGCCGAGCAGCACGAACAGCGTGAACGCTGTCAGGATGAGCGACGCACCACGCTCCGAGAGCCGATACGACCTTCTCACTCCCGCTCGTACCTAGCTGCAGCCTCAGCGCTGAGCGTCACGTCAACGGTGAAGACGACGGCGTTCAGCGGCGTGTCGCGCTGGACGGCGACCTGGACGCGCGCCTCGCTGCGCCCGTCGTTGAAGCACTCCGATGTGCCATAGGCCAAGGGCGTGACGTTCGCGTTGTCCGTGAGTGACTTGACTTCCGAGCCGTTGACATATGCGACGCAGATCTGCCATCCGTCCACGCCAGAGTCGAGATCACCAAGAGCGGCAGCACGCGCCACCGTGTGGACGTTCTGGAGCCAGGTCAGGTCCACGGGGCCGTCCTGGGTGGCGGCAAAGCGACTCGCCTCACGGGCGGCGTTCTGGATCGAGTTGTCACGGCCGAACGCAACGGCCGCCGAGATCGTGCCGACCAGCAGCATGACGAGAAGGACGAGCACGAACGCCAGCTCGACCATCGCGGCGCCGGACTCTTCACTGCGGAGTCTGTTCATGCCAGTTCCTGTTCTGGGGTGGAGACAGTCACTGTGCCCATACCGTTCGCAACCACTACGCGTGGTCACGAGCCATGCAACTGCGACGCCCGACCCATGGGATCAAGGAAAGTATACAGCCGGACCTTCCACTGTCACGCTTTGTTATTAGGTCTAACCCTGGTGCAACGCAAGATGAGACGAATCGCCCAGAACGCCCCCTACCCAGGCGTCCCATGTGGGCAACGGCCTCCAGATTCGCCACTCAGAGTGAGGGCGAAGATTGAGATCCGTCCTTCAGATCACACTCCCTGGTGATAGATTCCCGCAATTCGAGCCAGGAGCGACGTGGACAAGAGAGACAGGACCGCACTGACCGCCTTCATCGGGAGCGCCGTCGTGGGTGGCGGAATGGCAGTCGCCATCAAGTTCGCCGTGTCAGAGCTCGACCCGATTTGGGCTGCCACCCTCCGTTTCACCGGGGCGACGGCGATCATGCTCGCGATCCTGGCCGTCCGCGGGGAGAAGCTCCCCCGTGGAAGGGCTTTTTGGATTTCCGCCCTCTACGGCCTCCTCTCCTTCGGCATCGGATTCGCCCTCGGCTTCTACGCACTGACGGAACTGAATCCAGGGTTCGCCTCGGTGATCCTGGCGACTATCCCCCTCTTCACCCTGCTCCTCGCGGTCGCCCACCGGCAGGAGAAGATCACCGCCAAGGCCCTCGCCGGCTCAGGGGTGGCCATTGCCGGCATCGCTGTCATGGCCGGCATGTCTCTCGACGAGATCCCCACGGTCCCCCTTCTGGCCCTGATCGGCGGCTCGATCTGCCTCGCAGAGTCGGGGGTTCTGATCAAGTCTCTGCCGGATATCCACCCGGTTGCCGTCAACGCGGTGGGGTTGACCGTCGGGACCGCGTTTCTGGTCGGCCTCACCTTCGTCGTCGGAGACGAGGTCACGCTTCCTACCGGGAGCGACACCTGGGTTGCACTCGTCTACATGGTCGTAGGGACGGTGATCATCTTCACCGCCTATCTGACAGTCCTCGAATACTGGTCAGCGTCTAGGGCGTCCTACATCGTCCTGCTGATGCCCCCCATCGCTGTGCTGACATCGGTTTGGCTGCTCGACGAGACCGTAGGGGTGCCGTTCTTCATCGGTGCGGTGCTGGTGCTGGCCGGAGTGTGGATCGGAGCGATCAAGCACCATCGCCACCATCACCACCACCACCACGTCCACGCCTAGCCATCGCTCGGTCGAAACCGCACGAAAGGCGCCGACTCCACCCAACGGTCGATAGCGCCCTCCACACGGTCAGGGTCCGAGCCCCAGCTCTCGATCATCGCTCGGCGCAATATGCGGGCGCGCTCGGATTTCTCGATCCCGGTCTCGCCCCTCACCGCGACGTCGGCGCTGGCGCCACGCTTCAGATGGAGTGTGAATCGAGGCTCCTCTTCGATGTTCGCCTCCCAGTCACGCTTCCGACCGGGGCGCCCCGTCAGGTAGTAGTCGCCGTCGAACTGATGGAAGTAGATCTCGACGCGATGGGGCCGGCCGGTCCGCCGGCCCCTGGTGGTTATGTCGGCCACACCACCCAGATCCATGGCCTGTCTGATAGAGCTGTCCATGGCCGAGTCAACCTCGGTTCGAGATGGCGTGTTCCGAGGGCTAACTTGGCGGCATGGGCCAAATGATCGAGGTTGCTGCCACGGCGATCGGCAATGTCGCTCTCTTTGCCCTCGATCGCTCGCTGACCGGCCAGGACGGACAGAGCTTCACGGAGCCGACCGACCCCGACAGATCACCACCCGCCCTGCTGGCCAATCGTCTCTTCGCTGCCGACAGCGACGTCGAC
>JBFFIL010000261.1:0-2500 GCA_041556535.1 Acidimicrobiia bacterium
GGCCGCACCCGGTCGGCCCAGGGCGGCAGCGGGCCGTATCCCTTGTGAACCGTGAGCCTCGTCCCGAACGGCTCCACCAGCGCCGAGGCGTAGTCCCCGGCGATGCCCGAGCCGCCCATGCCCACGCAGAGCACTTCTGAGTAAGTGCCGATCGCCGGAGCTTCTAGGGAAGCCGCCCACTCGAGTTGGGACGGGAGATCTCTGATCTGGTCGATCATGTCAGTCAACGGGGCCTCCTTCAGCCTCGTCTACCAGCATGATCGGGATACCGTCCCGCACCGGATAGCGACGTCCACACTCGGTGCATTCGAGCCTCTCAGCATCGACATCCTCGGTCAGGTCGGCCTTGTCCACAGGGCAGACAAGGATCCCGGAGAGAACAGGGTCGATCAGGCTCATCCCACCTCCTCCAGAAGCTTCGTCACTTTTTCCACGATCTCGTCCACTCGCTCGGCCGATTGCGCCTCGACGTTCAGTCGCAGCAGCGGCTCGGTGTTCGACGGCCTCAGATTGAACCACTCGTCGCCGAAGTCAATCGTAAGCCCGTCCAGGCGGTCCACCGACTCATCGGCCATGGAGCTCGCGATGTGGCGAAGGGCCGAATCGACGTCCCGAACGGCGAAGTTGATCTCTCCGGACGCTTCATAGCGCTCGACGTCGGCTCGCATGACGGAGAGCGCCCTGCCGTCCTCCGACATGATCCTCATCAGGAACAGGGCCGCCAGCATCCCCGAGTCGGCGCGGAAGTTGTCTTTGAAGTAGTAATGGCCACTGTGCTCCCCACCGAACACCGCACCGGACTCCGCCATCACCTGCTTTATGAAGCTGTGACCCACCTTCGTCCGGATAGGCCGGCCGCCGGACTCGAGTATGACCTCTGGAACCGCCTTGGAAGTGATCAGGTTGTGAACCACCGGAGCACCTGGGCTGTATGCGAGGAGGCTCCTAGCGATCAGTGAGGTCACGGTGCTCCCACTCAGCGGCTCGGCTTTGTCATCGAGAAAGAACGCACGATCGGCATCGCCGTCGAAAGCAACCCCGAGATCGAACCGGCCCGCGGCCATCCTCGACTTGAGGTCATCGAGGTTCTCAGGAACCATCGGATCGGCCGGATGGTTCGGGAACGACCCATCGGGGTCGAGGTAGAGCCCGACGAGGGAGGCGTCCAGCCTGTCGAAGACCTTCTCGACCGCAACCCCCGCCATCCCGTTGCCACCGTCTACGGCCACGGACAGGGCGGAGACGCTGGCCGGCGGGACGATCGAGAGCAGATGGTCCACGTAGTCGTCGATGATGTCGGCACTCGTGAGCGTCCCTTCGGCGTCGGACGCACCCAGTGTTCCCGCCATCACCCGCTCCTTGATCTCCCGCAGGCCGGTGTCGGCGCCGACCGGCGACGCCCCGGCCCGACACAACTTCAGACCGTTGTACTCGGGGGGATTGTGCGACGCCGTGATGACAGCCCCGGCGACCTCGTTTGCGCCGGAGTAGAAGTACACGGCATCGGTCGGAACCTCACCAAGGTCGATGACATCGACGCCGGATCCGGTAAGCCCCCGGGCCAGGGCGCGAAAGAACGGTGCCGAGGTGGCTCGGCAATCGCGGCCTATCGCCACGGCCGCCGGGGCGAGGACGGCAGCGACAGCATGGCCGACGGCCTCGTACAGCGACTCATCCAGCTCGCCGGTGTCGGTCCGGCCCCGGATGTCGTACGCCTTGAAGACGGCTTCGGGGTTCACCGGGAGAAGGTACCAATTACCGGAGCCCAAGTCCTTACCATCTCGGCGGAAGTGACATCCTCGATCTCCGTCGTCGTGCCCGTATACAACGAGGCCGAATACATTCCCGAGGCGCTCCCCGCCCTGATCGACACCATGGCTCGGACAGGCGCGGACTACACCATTCACCTGGTGGAGAACGGCTCGACCGACGGCACCGCCGAGGCGGCTCGCGCCGTCGGAGGCGAAAGAGTGGTGATCGACTCGCTCCCCGAGCCCGATTACGGCAAGGCCATGCGGCACGGCTTCCAGACCGCCACCGGAGACTGGGTGGTCAACTTCGACATCGACTACTTCTCGATCGACTTCGTCAACGCCGTCCTCGCGCAGCCCGACGATGTGGATCTGGTCATCGGATCGAAGCGCGATCCCTCCTCCGACGACCGGCGTCCACCAATGAGAAGGCTCGCTACGAGGGTCTTCAACATCCTCCTGAGGGTCATCCTCGACTCGGGAGTGTCCGACACTCACGGGATGAAGGCGTTTCGCAAGGCGCTCTTAGAGGACCTCACCAACGCCGTGGTCAGCAACCAGGATCTCTTCGACACCGAATTGGTCATCAGGGCGGAACGCGCCGGTTATTCCATCGTCGAGGTCCCGGTGACCGTCGAGGAGACGAGAGCGGCCAAGTCATCCCTCGTCAAACGGGCGCCGCGGACGATTGCGGGGTTGTTCAGGGTCCGGAAGGCGCTTCGGGCCGAAGCTCGCTGAGCCGGCGCCGA
>JBFFIL010000262.1:0-2496 GCA_041556535.1 Acidimicrobiia bacterium
CCGAAGTGGGGGTTCTCCGACGAGAAGCCGAATGCCCACTCGTGCAGGCCGGCCCGGCCGATGACTATCGCGCCTTCCGCCTCGAGTCGGTCGACACACACGGCGCTCGTCTTCGGGGTCTTGCGGTAGAAGGCCGATCCGCAGGTGGTGACCCGGCCGTCATGGTCGATCAGGTCCTTGAGCGCGATGGGCATGCCTGCGAGGGCTCCGGCGTACCGGCCGCTCTCGATAGCGGCGTCTATCGACGCAGCGCGCTCCAGCGCCTCCTCGCCCTCGATCGATGTGAATATGTTGAGACGGCCCTGGAAGGCGGTTGCCTCGTCCAAAGCCTGCTGCACGCGACTCACCGCACTCACACCGAACACCTCGCGGACGCTATCAGTCCGGGAAGCTGAGCCCCGGCTCCGGCGGGACGAGCGACACCCAGACCTTCCCGGGGGGGACGAGGAGGACCTCTCCTCCGCTGTCGGTGAGGAAGAACCAGTCGGACTCCGAGCCCCGGGTCCATGTCCCCTCGGTAACCGAGCCGTTGGCGAGAACGAATACCCTTCCGGACCCGACGGTGCGGGTAGCCGGTACCGGAGTTCCAGTCCCGGGCGGGTGTGCGGTGTACTGCTCCGCGTAGAGCACCACCAGCACCGGCACCCCGATGCGACCCGTTTCGCCGGCCCTGTTTCGCCACATCGAGGGCGTGTCGAAGGTGCTGCGGAGCCAGAGCCCTGAGACAGGGTCCCAAAACCAATTGACGACGTTCCCGTCGAATTGGATCCGCACCGCATCGACCGGGTCGGCGAGAGCGGACATCGGCCCGAACTCCCAGAGAGGGCGGGGTGGCGGCTGATCCGCGTACCCCAGACTGTCGGCGGTCGCCCGCAGTTCGACGGTGTCGGCATAGAGGTCGTGCGGGGCGGCGCGGGAAGGGATCCGGAACAAGCCATCGTGTCTCTGGCCCAGCAGATGGAGGTCGCGAGCGGTGAGAACACCGTATATCCATTCCTGCGCGCCGGAGATGGCAAAGGTGGGCTCTCCGAGAGCGTGCAGAAGGGTCGCATCCGTTGGTCTTCCTGAGCGGACCGGCCCCAGGTACTCACTGTCGCTCTGGTGCCAGATGGTGAGGAACCTGGTGACCTCCTCGACTAGCAGCTCGATCACCATGTCGGCATCTTCGATCCCCGAGTGGGGTCGCGCACTCGGGTGGTTGTCGATCTTGACGGCGAGAACACGGCGGTCGAGTGCAGTCTCGTCCTCCACCTCCAATCCGTTGATCAAAGACAATGGAGCGGGAGGCTGGGTCGTCGTGGTGGCGCCCGGCGGTGTGGCTGTACTCGTCACGATTGTCGAAGGCGCGGGCAAGGGGGCCGACGTGGTCGTGGCCGTGGTCGTCGATGTGGCCGCCGCCGCACATGCGCAGATCATCAGCCCGAGCACCACCATCCCGGCGGTGCGCACACCCGTGACTCCTGTTTCGGCCAGCCTTTGACCCGACCGCTCAGCCGCCGTCGACGAGAACGCCGCCGGTCACTTGAAGCTCGGGCAGGACGCTCCCGGGCTGATCCAGCGAGATGGCGAATTCGACGCCCTCCGCGCTAGCCCTGAGCACATAGATGGCGTCGATGTTGACCCCGGCGTCGGCGATCGAGCGGGTGAGCCTCGCGAGCTCACCCGGCCGGTGAGGCAATTCTGCCGTGAGGACCGTGTTCTCCTGGTGACCGAGGTCCGCTTCCTGCAGCACGCGGCGGGTTGTGGCGGCGTCGTCGACGATCAGACGCACGGTGCCGTCGCCGTCGGTGCCGTAGGCGGCAAGCGCCTCGATGTTCACCCCGAAAGTCGCCAGAGCCTCAGTCAGCGATGCGAGTCGCCCTGGTCGGTTCTCCATCTGGACGACGAACTCGGTCATGGTGACTCGACTCTACGCACATCAGAGAGTGGCGCGCGCAAGAGGGGATCGGCTGGCTCGCTTCTTCCTCGCCTCGACAGGTATGCGTGCCAGATGATGCGGGCCGCCACCGCCCGGACCGGGCGCCAGGGCTCGGCCACGACCTCGAGCTCGTCCGGGGAGGGGACGGCCCTCATCCCGAGCAGCTCCGCAGCGCCAACCTGGAGGGCGCGGTCTCCGATCGGAAAAACGTCGGTGTGGCCCAGCGCCGAGAGGAGATAGGCGTCAGCCGTCCAGGGACCAATGCCCTTGACACCGGTCAGCATGTCGCGGGCCAGGTGTGGTGGAGCGTCCGCGGCGGCTTCGAGGTCGAGGCGTTCATCTATGAGGGCCGAGGCAAGGCCCTCGATGTATCCAGTCTTCTGGCGCGTCACACCTATGTCTCTCATGCCACCCCGCGGCAGGGAACGGATGGAAACGGGGCTCACGTTCCCGGCCATCTCGATGAGTCGCCGGAAGACGGCGGCTCCCGATTCGAGTGACACCTGTTGCTCGAGGATGAGCAGGACCAGGGTGGCGAAGCCCGGTGGCCGCCGCCAGAATTCGGGGGCTCCGTACTC
>JBFFIL010000263.1:0-2494 GCA_041556535.1 Acidimicrobiia bacterium
CAAGATCGTCCGCGAGACCTTTGCCGCCCTGCGCCACAGCCGACTGCGTTCGTCGCCGACGGCTCTGCACCTGATGGTCCGGATTGGCGCCGAGTTCATCGCCACCGGCGACACGGCATTGGTCGAACTCCGATCCACACCCCCGGGGAGGTCGAGTTCGCGGTGACATATCAGGGCCTCGTCGGTGTCACCACGTATGAGGTGTCGGGCTATGCGACCACGACCACGACGGGCCCGACCACGAGCACGACGCTCCCACCGGTCACGACTATCACCGTGCTCGCCAACATCCCGACCAAGTTGAAGCTTCCGTTCCTCGACGAGCCGATACAGCCGATGATCCTGTGGTCTTCGACCGGCATCGGTCTCGCGCTCTTCCTCATGGTCATAATCCTGCTCGGTCGCGAGGAGCGGGACGATCCGGGGAGATTCGCCAAACGGCTACAGGCCTACGGTAGAAGGGGCCGTCCCGGAACCGAGGAGAAGAAACCCTTCCTGGAGCGAATCCCACTCCTCAACCGGTTCACTCAGGCCGCCGAGGAGGAGGTGAGGCGTCGCGGGCTCCTCTCCGGTGTCAACTCGGCGCTGGAGCAGGCGAATGTCCCCATGACCTCTGGCGAGGCGGTTCTCGCCATGATCGGTCTCTCCGCCGTCGGCGGCATCATGGCAGCGATATTCAATGGTGCTCTCTACGGGTTGATCTTCTTCGCCGGGCTCCTGCTCTTCTTCGCCGCGCTGATCAACTTCGCCGGGAGCAGGGAGAAGAAGAAATTCGAAGGGCAGCTCCCCGACACCCTCACACTCATGTCCACGTCGCTTCGCGCCGGGTACTCGCTCCTCCAGTCGGTCGAGGCGGTCGCTACCGAGGCGCCGAATCCCACGGCACGGGAGTTCGGCCGGGCGATCGCCGAGGTCCGGCTAGGCCGTTCGGTACCGGACTCACTCGAAGGCATCTCCAATCGGACACAGTCACAGGACTTCGAGTGGGCCGTCATGGCCATCGACATCCAGCGCGAAGTGGGAGGCAACCTCGCCGAGGTCCTGCAGACCGTTGCGGACACCATGCGGGCGCGTAACCGGCTCAAGGGAGAGATACGAGCCCTCACGGCAGAGGGCCGGATCTCTGCTGTGGTGCTGGGCGTGCTCCCCTTCGCCGTAGCGGGTTTCCTCGCAGTCAACAACCCGGCCTACCTGGCCCCTCTCATCGAGTCGACCTTCGGCCAGATCGCAATAGGCGTCGGGGTTCTCCTAATGGCGGCGGGGATCTGGTGGCTCCGAAAGATCGTTGACATCGAGGTATGACCGTCCTTCAGACCCTCCCTGCTTGGACGCTCCCCGTAGTTGCTGTATTCGCGCTCGTGTTGTTCGTGGCTGTTTGGGCCGGGTTCGGCGTGACCAGAGCCAGAGAAGACATGGCCAGAAGGCTGGAGGCATACGGCCGCAAGTCGGCATCGATGCCGACAGCGAGGGACCAAGAGCTGTCGAAGCCACTTGCGGAGAGGACGATCGGGCCGCTCCTCATCGGCATGTCCACGTTCTTCAGGCGGTTCACCCCGGCCGGGTATCTGGAAAAGAAGCAACGACAGCTGATCGTGGCCGGGAATCCGGGGAATCTCGACGCACCAGCCTTCGTGGTGGTCAAACTCCTCCTCACCGGTGTCGGTCTTGTAGCCAGCTTCCTGCTGATCGAGTTTGGGGCCGACGCACTACAGAGGGTGATGTTGTTCGTGCTACCCCTCGTGCTGGGGTTCTTCGGACCGGACGCGTGGCTTCAAAGGAAGATCGAAGAGCGCAAGACTGCGATGCTGAAGGCCCTCCCGGATGTGCTGGATCTCCTCGTGATCTCAGTGGAGGCAGGTCTCGGTTTCGAGTCTGCTCTGTCGCGGGTCGTTGCCACGGTCCCCGGCCCTCTCTCCGAGGAGTTCTTCAGGATGCTGCAAGAGACGAGAGTCGGTGTCAACAGACGCGATGCGATGCGCCATGTCATGGATCGGACCGACCTGGACGAGCTCAGATCATTCCTGCTCGCCATGATCCAGGCCGAGGCCTTTGGTGTGACGATTGCCCGAGTCCTGCGGGTGCAGGCCGACGAGATGCGGGTTAAGCGCCGCCAGCGCGCACAGGAGAAGGCGTTTGCGGCTCCGGTGAAGCTGGTCTTCCCTCTCGTCTTCTGCATCTTCCCCGCCCTCTTCATCGTTCTGCTGGGCCCGGCCGCCCTCCAGATAGCCGACGCTTTCGGCAGCATATGACCGAAGCGGCGGAGACGCCGGCCGACCGACGGGTGTCCCTCTTCCATCTTGCGCTTCTGCTTCCCTGGATCGCTCTCGTCGTCGACGCCTCCAGGCCGATAGTCGACAACTCGTTCCTGTGGCATGTGCAGGCAGGTTCGCTCCAGGCGAAGTCGGGTAGCGTCCTCACGGAAGATCCCTTTTCGCTCACCCTGTCGGGTGAGCCATGGATAACTCAGAGCTGGCTGGCCGAGCTGGTCTACGCC
>JBFFIL010000264.1:0-2494 GCA_041556535.1 Acidimicrobiia bacterium
CCAGCCGAGGCGCTTTTCATCGACGCCCAGATCGAAGCCGAGCTAGCCGAGCTCGGCCCGGCCGACCGCCTGGAGCTTCTCGATTCGATCGGCCAGTCCGAGCCGGGCCTCAATGCGGTCATTCGTGCGGCGTATCGGGCCTTGGGGCTCCAGAGCTTTCTCACTGGGGGCCCGAAAGAGACGAGAGCCTGGACCATCGAGTCGGGCAAGACCGCGCCGGAGGCGGCCGGCGAGATCCACACCGACTTTCAGCGCGGATTCATATCCGCCGAGGTGATCGACTACGACAGGCTTATCGACGCCGGCTCATGGCAGGCAGCAAAGGCGGCAGGGCTGGTGAGGACCGAAGGCAGGGCATATGTGATGCGGCCGAACGACGTCGCCCTGTTCCGATTCAACGTGTGAGCGCGACGCTATGTTGACATCCGTGTTCCCGCTGTCCTTCTTAGGCAGCACCGCGGCGGCGCCTTTGAGCGAGCATGAAGTGCTCGTCTTCTTGGTCCAATTGGCCCTGCTCGTCGGGGTGGCGCGTGTCCTCGGCTGGGTGGCGAAGAGCCTCGGCCAACCCCCGGTCGTCGGCGAGTTGCTGGCAGGTGTCTTGCTCGGCCCGACGATCTTCGGCCGGGCCGCCCCCGAGACCTTCGAGTGGGTGTTTGGCGAGCCCATCGTGACATCCATCATGTTCGGGATGGCGTGGCTCGGGGTCATCATGCTCCTGATCGTCATAGGGTTCGAAACCGACCTCGCGATCATCGGCCGGTACCGGGGTGCAGCGCTGTCCGTATCGGCCGGCGCCCTCCTGTTCCCGCTCGGAGCAGTGGCGGTGACTGCCTTTGCCGTTCCTGACTCCTTTGTCGGGGAAGGCGTCGAGCGGATCGTGTTCGCCGGTTTCCTCGCTTTGGCCCTCTCTGTGGCTGCTCTTCCCGTCGTCGCGAAGATCCTCCAGGACCTCGGCTTTCTCCGGCGCAACTTCGGACAGGTGACTCTCGCGGCTGGGATGACCATGGATGCTGTGGGATGGCTGGTACTGGCCGCCCTGTCCGGAATAGCGCTCGACGGATTCCGCCCGGACAAGCTCGCATTCTCCTTCGTCGGGCTCATTGCGTTCCTGGTTTTGGGCTTCACCGTGTTCCGTTGGCTTGTGGACCGCCTCTTCCGGTACGTCATGGCACGCGGATCCTCGAACACCGCGGCCGTCTCGATCACCCTCGTTGCCGCGCTGATCGGGGGCGCCGTGACTCAGGCTCTGAATCTCGAGGCGATCCTCGGCGCCTACATAGTCGGGATCATCGTCGCCGGGCTACGCCACCAGCTTCCGCAGGTCAGGCGGATCCTCGAGACCATCACTGCCGCATTCTTCGCACCAATCTTCTTCGCTTTCTCGGGTCTGCGCGTCGACGTCGGTCTCCTCGATACGGGCGCCTTGGTCGGGTGGACTTTCGCCCTGATCGGCTTGGCCATCGCAGCCAAGATCGCCGGCACCCTGGTCGGCGGCTTCTTCGGCGGCATTCGAGGGAGGGAAGCACTGGCCCTGGGAGCCGGCCTCTCTGCGCTCGGCGCCATGGGCGTCGTCGTGGCGATTGTCGGCCTCAATCTCGGAGTTGTCAGCGAGACGGGGTACACGGTGATGGTCCTGGCCGCGATAGTGACCTCTCTCCTAGCCCCGCAGCTGCTCAAGCTCGTCGTTCGTGGATGGGAGATCCCGGTCGACGAGGCGATGAGGCTCGACGAGGAGCAGCTCCGCGAAGCCAGCGAGATACTTGGTGCTCGGCGGGTGCTGATCCCGACCAGGGGAGGGGAGAACAGCCGCTACGCCGCCCATCTCGTGAGCGTCGTCCTTCCCGACGCCGAGGTCACCGTGCTCGTAGTGGATCTCGCTCTGCCGGGGGTCTTGCGCATGTTCCGCCGCATACAGGGCGAGCCGGGCGACCCCACCCAGGTCGCCGAACAGGTCGGCGACGCACGGGTGATCAGGCGGATCGCCCGGGATCCCGCAGCCGCCATCGCCAAAGAGTCGGCCCTCGGCTACGACCTCGTCGTTTTGGGCGCCACAGAAGCCGACGAAGGGATGTTCGACTCGGTCATCGATCGCGTCCTGGCCCGGATAGAACTCCCCTCCATCGTGGTCAGGTTCCCTGCCGACCATCCCGTATCGACGAATCTCCCCCTCAACATCCTCGTCCCGGTAGCTGCCACGAGATCCACTCGTGCCGCCGAGGAGTTTGCCTACTCCGTGGCCCGGGCAGCTTCGGGCCGGTGTTTCGCCCTTCACGTGGTCAACCGGCCCGAGGGTCAGGGTGTGCTACTCGAAGATGCCGCCGTCGCAGAGAGCCTCGCGGCAGGTCATGAGATGGTGAAGGCGGCGGCGGATCTTGGCGAGCGCGTGGGCGTCGATGTCGAGACCGCCGTGCGTGTCGCGCCGAATCCGGAAGAGGAGATACTGACCCTTGCCAACTCCGGCGAGTTCGACCTCCTCGTCATCGGGGCGAGCGCC
>JBFFIL010000265.1:0-2483 GCA_041556535.1 Acidimicrobiia bacterium
CATCCCGGACAAACCACGCTTCTTGTCTGTCATCTCTTCCTCTCCCGAAGAAAGCCGCCGGAGACCCGGCGGCGACACTACGGCAAGTGGAAGTCGTCCGCTCAGCGGCTCGACCACCGGACGCCGTAGAGGTTTCTCACCCGAACGAAGCGTATCCGGACACCCAGGGTTGATCAAGGCTCGCCCGCAAGGACGCCCTGGTCGGCGAGGAGCCGTTGCTGGGACTCGACGAGGCCCCACGACCCGTCGAAACGGGCATTAGAGACATTCGCACCGTCGAACCTCGTTGCAGACAGAGCCGTCCCGGAGAGATCGGCCCCGGCAAGGTTGGCCCCGCTGAAGTCAGCACCTTCGAGATCGGAGCCGGAAAGGTCCGCGCCTTCGAGATTCGCAGACCGCAGGGAGCTCAGCGACAGGTTCGACGCACGCAGATCGGCTCCCGCCAGGTCGACGCCGTCGAGCCGGCAGTTCTTCAGATAGAGGCGGCCGAGCTCCGTGCTGGCAGGCTCCCATCCCACGAGGTCGAGCCCGATCATGACCCTCCCCCGGTATTTGTCGTAGGAGGTCGCCGTGACGAACCGCTCGAGCTGGTCCGGTCGGAGCGATCCGGTTGTGAACCGCTCGTCTCCCGCCCAAGGGTCGCCGTTGTTGTGGTACGAGGAGTTCTCCTCCCACCACCCGAGACGGTCCTCAGCCAGGAACTCGACGCTCTTGACCCACTTGAGCGACTTGTAGAAGTAGCGACCGGGCGTCACAACTCGGACCGGGCCGCCATGCGCGACAGACAGGGGCTCGCCCTCGAACTCGTGGACGAGCCAGCAGGACTCGAGGGCCACGTCGAGCGGAAGGGAGGTGTGATGCCCGCGTTCGGAGTAGGCCTCGAATGACACGTATCGGGCTTCGGGGCGGGGTGCAGCCAAGGCGGCCACTGCCCCAAGCGGCAGGCCCTTCCACCGGGATCCGGGGCGCGTCCAGCTCGTCACACAATGGATGTCGAACTCGACCTCGTACTTCGCGATATTCAGGAAGGCTTCCAGCTTCAGTACGGCCTCGTGCTCGACCAGCCCGCCCAGCGAGAGGCGCCAGGCCGACGGATCTTCCAAATCGCCCGATGGGGACCGTTCTCCCACCACGGGGAACCGCCTGGTTTCGATCTGGCCGGGGGGCAACCCGCTCATGTCGGCGATTCGAGCCCTACGAGAAGTCGGACCATGCGGGCCGTGGCTCCCCAGAGCGTGTCGCCCTCGAGGTCGTAGTACCAGACCTTCCAGTCGTCCCAGGGCACGTGCCACCACCGGTCGGCATCGGCGAGGTCGGCGAGTAGCGGCGTATAGACCTTGGCCACCTCCCTCGGTGATGGGACTAACCCGATGGGAGTGGAGACACGCCCTACCACCGGGACCACCATCAGGCTGAACTCGACCGTGTCAATGGGCGGCAGATACCCGAGAACCTCTACCTGACCAGGCTCGATCCCCACCTCCTCATGGGCCTCGCGAAGCGCTGTGTCCACGGGGCCGTCGTCGCCTGGGTCGGGCCGGCCTCCGGGGAAAGCGATGTGTCCAGCATGGGTGGGCATCGTCTCGGGTCTCTTGGTGAGAACGACACGCACCTCACCTGCCTCGTCTTCGTAGAGAGGAGCGAGAACGGCGGCCATCTGCCGGTCACCCGGGTCCGGATAGTCGTCGGTCAGGCGAATGCGATCCCACATCTCGCCAGCAGCCTAAGTGCCCCGATATTCTGAGCCGGTGCCGAGGGCCCACCTTGAGACCGATCGCCTGATTCTGCAGCGCTTCAGCCGCCGCGATGCCTCGACGCTGGACGAGGCCATCCGGGCATCCCTCACCGACCTGAACCAGTGGCTGCCCTGGGCTCGACTCGACTACACGGCCAGCGACACCAGCGCATTCATCCGGGAGTCACTTCAAGCCTGGAAGGAAGACCGCGCCTGGGACTACTCGATCAGGTCGAAGACGATCCCTGGCACTCATATCGGCAACGTGTCGATATGGACAGTCTCAAAACTGGGGAAGATCGCCGAGATCGGCTACTGGGTGCGCAGCGACGAGACGAACAACGGCGTGTGCACCGAGGCGGTCGACAGGATCCTGAAGGAGGCGTTCGGCGCCCTCGGCTATCACAAGGCGGTCCTGCGAATCGCCGTGGGAAACGACGCGTCCGAGCGGGTGGCCGAGAAGCTCGGCTTCACCCGCGAGGGTGTCTTGCGCGAGGAACTGCTGATCCGGGGCAACTGGATCGACCACTCACTCTGGTCGCTGTTGGATCGCGAGTACCGCGCACTCCGCAGCCGGACGCGCAGCTAGCCGCCCGACGCCAGGACCCGCGAGGACTCGGCCACGAATGTGGCGATGGCCGGGTAGACCCCAATGGCAACCGTCAGGGCCACCGTGACTCCAAGCGCGAGGCTCAACGAGCCGGCCGGCGCCTCTTCCGGGTCGCCGGGGAATTCGACGGGGTCGTCC
>JBFFIL010000266.1:0-2469 GCA_041556535.1 Acidimicrobiia bacterium
ACCCAAACCGTTCCTCTAAGCGACCCGAGGGTGCGCGAGTCGTCTCGCCGGCCTGCGACGCGGTCGGGAAAGCGTTATTTCATCCGAACCTTCGGATGTCAGATGAACGAGCACGACTCGGAGCGGATAGCCGGTCTCCTCGAACGGGACGGAATGGTCCGCACCGACTCGTATGAGACGGCCGACGTCGTATACATCAACACCTGCACGATCCGGGAAAACGCCGACAACCGCCTGTACGGCAACCTTGGGCAGCTGAAAGCGGTCAAGGACCTCAACACTTCGATGCTTCTCGTCGTCGGCGGATGCGCCGCCCAGAAGGACCGCGATCTGGTCAGGGAGCGCGCTCCGTGGGTTGACGTGGTCATGGGAACTCACAACCTGGACCGTGTTCTCGACTTGCTCGACCACGCCGAGGATTGGGGACCGATAACGGAGGTAGTCGACGAGCTCCAGGCGATGCCCTCCTCCCTGCCGGTGCGGCGCGAGCTCCAGCACTCGGCATGGGTGACGATCCAGGTGGGCTGTAACAACACGTGCACTTTCTGTATCGTCCCTTCGGTGCGGGGCGTGGAGGTCTCGCGGAGGCCAGGCGACGTGGTCCGCGAGGTCGAGAAGCTCGCTGCTGAAGGGGTTGTCGAAGTGACCCTCCTCGGCCAGAACGTTGACACGTATGGGCGGGACCTTGCGATCGACGGGCGCAGAAGGCCCGTCTTCGGCGACCTGCTCCGGCGGGTCGGGGGGGTGCGCGGGATCCGGCGAGTCAGGTTCACCAGCCCACACCCCAACGACTTTCGGGAGGATGTGGCCCTGGCGATGGCCGAGACGGAGGCCGTGTGCGAGCAGCTCCACTTCCCCCTCCAATCCGGCTCGGACCGAATCCTTGCCGACATGCACCGCGGCTACACACGCCGCAAGTACATGGACCGTCTCGCGATGGCCCGTGAGACGATCGACGGTCTCGCCGTGTCCACTGATGTCATTGTCGGCTTCCCCGGCGAGACCGACGGGGATTTCGAGCAGACGATGGAGGTCGTGGAGGAGGCCCGTTTCGACCAAGCCTTCATGTTCATCTTTTCGCCCCGACCCGGGACCGCCGCCGCCAGCCGTAGCGAGGACTTCGTGCCGGATGACGTGATCCAGGCGCGGTTCGCTCGACTGGCCGAGACCCAGAACCGAATCTCCCACGAGTTGAATGCAGGGATGCTGGGTAGGCGGGTCGAGGTCCTCTCGGAGGGACCATCGAAGAAGAACCCTGACTCAGCAACGACCCGCACACGAAGCGGCAAGCTGGTCCACGTCGAGGGAGCTCACGCCTCCGGTACGTTCCTGGATGTCACGGTGACCGCTGCAGCACCGCATCACCTGATCGGGAGTCCGGCCTGAGCAAGATCGTCGCCGTTCTCGGCCCGACCGCGTCGGGGAAGACCGAGATGGCCATCGACATCGCAGACCGGCTCGGCGCTGAGGTCATGTCGGTCGACTCGATGCAGGTCTATCGCGGGATGGACATCGGCACCGCCAAGCCGACGGTCGTCGAGCGAAGGGGTGTGACCCATCACATGATCGATGTGGCCGAGCCCGAGGAGGAGTTCACGGTCGCGGAGTTCAGGAGGATGGGCCGCAAGGTGATGGAGTCGGCCAATGCGCCGCTGGTCATCGCGGGTGGCTCGGGACTGCACTTCCGCGCGCTGGTCGACCCGATGAACTTCGCGCCCACCGACCGTGGCCTCCGTCTGGAACTGGAGCAGTCGGAGGCAGATGAGCTGGCTGCCGAATTGCTCGCGGAAGATCCTCATGCAGCCATGCACGTCGACATGGCCAATCCACGTCGCGTCCTGCGCGCGGTCGAAGTGCTGCGTCTGACCGGGGAAACCCCGACGAGCCGGGCCGCGTCCGCCGAGGCCGACGAGGTGCGGCGCTATGAGCCCGAGTTCTCGTTCCAGGCGATCGGGATCGATCCAGGGGATCTGCTCGACGACAGGATCGACCGGCGCCTCGCCGATATGCGCGCCGGCGGGCTCGTCGACGAGGTCCGCCGTCTCCGGCCCCGTCTTGGCCGAACTGCACGTTCCGCCGTCGGCTACCGCGAGATCCTCTTGCACCTCACGGGGGAGACCACCGAAGAGGAAGCGTTCGCAGCAGCTTCCGGAAAGACCAAGAAGGTGGCGAAGAAGCAGCGAACCTGGTTCCAACGGGATCCGAGGATTCGTTGGATACCCTGGCTCGAGGACCCGGATCACCGGAGTGATCGAGCCATGGAGGCTTTGAGTTGAGGAACTTCCAATTCGTGAAGATGCAGGGCCTGGGCAACGACTTCGTGGTCCTCGAAGGTCCGCTGTCGCTGAGTCCTGTCGAGATCGCCGAGTTGTGTGACAGGAGATTCGGTGTGGGCGGCGACGGTGTGCTGGTGGTCACCGCGGGGGAGCCAATCAGAATGGAGTACTGGAACGCCGATGGAAGCCCCGC
>JBFFIL010000267.1:0-2442 GCA_041556535.1 Acidimicrobiia bacterium
CACCACTGCCAGGGCGTCCCGCACCTCGTCGACCGTGGCCGTCACCGGGTTCGGTGACTGCATTCCCAGCCCGCCCACGAATTCGCTCCCAAGGTTCAATTGGCGGATTCCTAGGCTCGCGAGCGAAGCGAAGAGAAGGGCTGCGGAGATAGCGAACCATCTTCTGCGCGTCCCGACGAAGTCGATCGTGGTAGCGCCTCTCCTCAGACGTGCCCATCCCATGCCTACGCAGCTCCTTCGATTCTGAGCCAGCCGCTGCTGCCCAACCTCGTCCCGGCCAGGATCCGGACGGCCCTCTTCGTGTACAGCGGGGCGATGAGCAGATCCAGGACAGTTGCTATCAGCAGAGCCATCGCGAAGCCCTTCACGGCCCCGATGGCAAGCCAGAGCAGCAGGAACGCCGCGAGAAGAGAGACAGTGTCGGCTGCCCAGATCGTCCGGTAGGCGAGCCGGAAGCCCTCCTCCGCAGCCTCGACGACGTCGTAGTCATCTCTGATCTTCTCCTTGACCCTTTCGAAGTACACGATGTAGCTGTCAGTCGTTATCCCCACCGAGACGATGATTCCGGTCACGCCCGCCAGGGTCAACGTGAGGCCAAGCCACTCTCCGAGCAGGGCGAACAGCACCACCAGCAGCGACCCGAAAACAGTCAGCCCGAGGATCGCCACCAGTCCAAGGGACCGGTAGAAGATGAGAAGGACGATCGCTACCAGGGCCAAGCCGAGCCCTCCGGCAATGATCCCCGCACGAAGCGAGTCGGAGCCGAGCGTCCCGGACACCTTCTGGACCGCTGAGATCTCGAATGCGACAGGAAGGGCACCGTACCGAAGCACGAGCGCGAGGTCGGAGGCCTCCTCCTGGGCGTTCTCACCCCCGCCGACGGTTATCTGGGCCCTGCCGCCGGTGATTCCTGATGACGGCGACACGCTGGGGTTGACCGATGGCGCCGTTTCGATCACTCCGTCGAGCACGATGGCGATCTGTCGTCTCGCGCCTGATTGGCCGGCGGCCTCGGCGGTCAGAGCTGCGAACTTGACGGCTCCTTCACCGGTCAGGTCGAGGCTCACGGCCCAGCCTCCGCTCTGCGGGTCGAAGAGGGGAACTGCGTCTGCTACATCCTCGCCGACCAGCCTCTGCGGTCCCAGATGGAGAACGCTCGGGCCGAACGTCCCCTCTGAGATCAGGTACGCCTCTTGGTCGATGTCGTCTTCGATGGTCAGACCGGTCGCGGGGTCGACCCTGGGGTCATCGCTCCCGATCAGCGGCGCCTCGCCCGAAGAGTAGGAAGCGAGAACGGGGCGAAACGAGAGGATTGCGGTCTGGCCGACCGCATCGATGGCGCGCTGCTCCTCCTCGATGCCGGGCAATTGCACGACGACCGTGTCGTCCCCCGAGATCGCGATTTCGGGCTCCTGGACAGCGCCGAAGTTTTCGATGCGCTCGGTCATGACCCTGGTGGCGACCTCGAGTAGCTCTCGATCGGTCCCCTCCGGGGCCGTGAGCACGACCGAAGTTCCTCCCTGGAGATCCAGGCCCAGTCGAGGCGTTATCCCGAAGGAGATCGCTGCGGCCAGCCCGCCCCAGGCAATGGCAACGACAACGACTAGCCCGACCAGGCGCCGGGTCACGTCAGGATGCGTCGCCGACGCGTGAGCCTATCGCTCGGCGGGAGACGCGAATGCGGCCGTCCTCCACCGCGAGAACGACGCTCTCCTCGTCGGTGGACACGACCCTCCCGTGAAGGCCACCGATGGTTCGGATCTCGTCGCCGACCTGAAGCGACTCAGCCAGCTCCTGCTGGGCTCGGGCACGCTTGCGTTGGGGGCGGATGAGCAGGAAGTAGAAGACGCCTATGAGAACGGCGAAGAAGATCAGCTGTGAATACTGGTCCAAGAGTCCTCCGAGAGCCGACTAGACGGGACGAGACTAGGCGGCGGCGGCGGTCTACGCAGACTCGGACCTCATAGAGCGCACCTCCGACACATATTCGTCCAACTCCCCCTTGAGGATCGCCTCCCGGGCTCCGCGGACGAGCTCGAGCGTGTAGTGCAGGTTGTGAATCGTCATCAGGCGGTGTGCGCTCAGCTCTTTCATGCGGATCAGGTGTCGCAGATAGGCGCGGGAGTGGTGTCGGCAGGTGTGGCACTCGCACCCTTCCTCCAGGGGCCGCTCGTCGGTCTCGAACTCGGCCCTGCTCACGTTGAAGTCCCCGCGCCCGGACAGCGCTTTTCCGTGTCTCGCCAGACGCGTGGGGATCACGCAGTCGAACATGTCCGCCCCCAATTGGATCGCCGTGAGCAGGCCTTCGGTGTCACCCAGACCCATGACGTAGCGTGGCTTGTCGTCGGGAAGCTCCGCGAAGGCGGCACTCATGGCGGAGTCCCTCTCGACGTCCGACTCCCCGACGGACAACCCGCCGATTCCGAATCCGTGGAATCCGAG
>JBFFIL010000268.1:0-2403 GCA_041556535.1 Acidimicrobiia bacterium
CAGGAGCAGGCCACCGACCAGGGCTGAGCGACCCATGGACGCGAGCAGCGGCAGAAGCCCGACAAAGGCAGCCGTGGCCACCGAGGCCATCCAGAAGTCGAGTTGCGGATCGGGCGACACCTGGTTCAGCGTTCGCGCTGCGACGAGAATCCAAAGGCCCAGCCACAGGGCGCGGTTGACACTCATCCACCGCGATACCACCGGGAGGAGGAGCCCTGCCAGGAATGGAGCCAGGGCGATGGGGATGAGGTCCAGCGTCCCGATTCCCACGGTGTCGCGGAGGTACCAGGTGATCGAGCCGAACAGGAATCTGATCGACTGCGCACCAAGCACGAAGATCAGCGCGCCGAGGATCGCCTTCACCGTTCGCCTCGGCTCGGGTGTGTCGAACACGTCCCCCGACGCTATCAGCCCGACGGCACCCCTTGCGTCAGCCGAGACCGGGCCACGCCTCCGGAGCCTCGCCGACAACCGATTCGTACTTGAGCCCCATCAGAATCACCCCGGCACATCCGGCATCCCGGGAACGAGACTCCATCTCGGCGAGGATCTCCCACCCCAGCTTGCGACGGACATCGGGCGCGACCTCGCCGATCCGCTGTTTGAGGGCGTCGGTCGCGGGTACTGCACCGATCGCCTCCATCCGGTCCACCCAATCGGGGCTGAAAGGAGGAATCACCATCAGATACACGGGTGGATCTCCATCGCGAAGGCCCAGCCTGGCCACACGGTCCTCCACGACGTCGGGGTCGATAACCGGGCCGGCGACGAAGAACTCCGTTCCCAGATCGATTCGACGCCGGAATTGCCACTCCTGAAAACGCGTCGGCATCCCGACTTCGAATTCGGGCATTCCGAGCTTGAGGTTTCCCAGGTGCTCGACGATCTCGTAGTGGTTGGCGAGGTGGTCTATGTGTGGGACCGTGTCGCCTATCACCACCAGAAACGAATCGACACCGTTGCCGAGCGCTCCCCGAACCTCGGACTCGATGGCGAGGATGTTGCGGTCCCGGGTCGAGACGACGACCGTCGGATGGACGTCGGGGACGTCATGGGTGATCCTCGCCGAGAAGGCGTATGGCGAGACCCTGATGCGCCCGAATACGTTGTCCGTGACGAGAACATGACTCCATGCCGGTGTCAGGCTCCAATGGGAGTCATCCGGCAGCTCGGGGGGATTCACCTCCGCGATGCGCTTCCACTCGGGGTCACGCGTCAGCAAGACGGACCTCCTTCGGCTTGCGAGCAACGAAGTACTTGGCCTGCGGGTGATGGCAGATGATGGCCGAGGTCGTCTGCTCCGGCTGGTATTGGTAACCGGTCTCCTCACCGACTTCGATTCCCAGCCGATCTGCCCCCAGGAGCTTCGCCACGGTCTCGTTGTCCTCCAGGTCGGGACACGCCGGATACCCCCACGAGTACCGGCCGCCTCGATACTTCTGCCGGAACAGCCCGACCAGGCTTGGCCCGTCCTCGCCGACAAAGCCCCACTCTGTCCTGATGCGGTGATGCCAGTACTCGGCGAGCGCCTCGGCCATCTCGACACCGAGCCCGTGAAGGAACAGGTAGTCCCGGTAGCGGTCCGCCTCGAACAGCTCCTTGGTCCTCTCTGAGACGGCCCGGCCCATCGTCACGATGTGGAACGCGGCGTAGTCGTGCTCGTTCGACTCGATGGACCGGAAGAAGTCCGAGATGCAGTAGAACGGTTCCTCCTGCTGGCGTGGGAAGGCGAACCGGGCCAACTGTGCATTGCGGGTCTCGTCCTCCCAGATGACGAGCTCATCGCCGTCTCCGTTCACCGGGAAGTACCCGTATGCCACCTGCGGGGTGAGCAGCTCCTCGGCCCGAGCAGTTGCCAACTGCTCACGAAGGATGGCCTGGAGACGGTTCTTGAACTCAGCGTCATTCTCACCTGGCTCGGGACGGAACTGCCACTGGTTGCGGAACAGCGCGGTCAGATTCATGAAAGGGGCGATGTCGTCGACGTTCAAGCCCTTCACCAGTCTCGAGCCGATGAACGGTGGTTGAAAGATGCGGTTGTCGGTGGCGACCGACGGCGCCCTGTCCGGGACGCCCGAGTCGTGGCCAGCGGACTTGCGCTCGGGTCTGGGCGAGGTCGGCCGGGGAGCCTCTTCCCCAGCGACGATCCTGGCCATCGCGTCCAGGCCGGCAAAGGCGTCCTTGCCGTAGTAGAGCGGGCCGGTGTAGACAGAGCGCAGATCGGACTCGACGTAGCGCCTGGTCAGAGCGGCGCCTCCCAACATCACAGGAACATGGCCCAGGCCCCGCCGTTTGAGCTCCTCCAGGTTGTCTCTCATGATCAAGGTGCTCTTCACCAGGAGGCCACTCATACCGATGGCGTCCGCTTTGAAGTCCTCGAAGGCGTGGATGATCTCATTGATC
>JBFFIL010000269.1:0-2396 GCA_041556535.1 Acidimicrobiia bacterium
CGCCTCGAAGGTGGTTGAGTTGACGCGCATGGCCGAAGGCCTCGGGTTCACCTATGGCTGGACGTTCGACAGCCATGTCCTGTGGCAGGAGCCGTTCGTCCTGTACGCGCTCATGCTCGACGCAACCGAGGACATGATCATCGGGCCGATGGTTACCAATCCGAGGACCCGCGATTGGACCGTGATCGCCTCCATGTTCGCGACTCTCAACGAGATGTTCGGACCAAGGACCATATGTGGCATGGGGCGGGGCGACTCAGCGGTGCGCTACACGGGTGGCAAGCCGACCACCATCGCGTCGATGGTCGACTCGATGGCGATGATCAAGGCCCTGGTCGCCGGTGAGACGGTCGAGATGCGCGGCACCGAGTTCTCGCTTCCCTGGGTCGGCGAGGGCTGGGACCTCCCGATGTGGGCGGCAGGGTATGGGCCGAGGGCTCTGGCGATGGCGGGCGAGCACGCAGACGGGTTCATCCTCCAGCTTGCCGATCCTCAGATCCTCGAGTGGACGGTTGGAGCGGTGCGGGCTGCGGCCGAGGGTGCCGGGCGGGATCCCGACAGCATCGACATCTGTGTCGTCGCTCCGGCATACGTCGGTGATGATGTGGCTCATCAGCGGGACCAGCTTCGCTGGTTCGGCGGGATGGTGGGCAACCACGTGGCCGACATGGTGATGCGCTACGGCGAAGACGAGTCGAAGGTCCCGAAGGCACTGTCGGACTACATCCGTGACAGGGAGGGCTACGACTACAACCACCACGGCCAGACGGGCAACCCGTCCACCGACTTCGTCCCCGACAACATCATCGACCGATTCTGCGTCCTGGGCCCGGCGGAGGCCCACGTCGAGAAGCTTTCGGTGCTGAGGGACTTGGGTGTGGATCAGTTCGGTGTGTATCTGATGCACGATCAGAAGGAGGAGACCCTCCGGGCCTACGGGGAGACGATCATCCCCGCAGTCAACGGCTAGAGGCCGGCGACCTTCGCCAGGTCCTGGCGGGCACGCCGGTTCCCGACCGAGACCCGGCTCAGACCCGTTTCGATCTGGAAGCTCATGTGCCCGCATGTCTCACATACCGACCGGGTGACGCCGGCCGACCTGATCTCGAGGCTTCGCTGATGTGAGCAATTGATGCGGAGCAGGCTCAACACTTTTCTCAATCGGGCTCTCTCTTCGGCTACCCGACATTCTGGCAAGTGATACCTGCATTCCCGTGGCATGTCGGTTGTGTCGATCCACCACGCACGGTGGCCGCCAGACCTGGTACATTCATCCACGGGTATAGGCATACGGGTATACGCCCGAAGGGGCTTGATCGTGGAGTGGGCAAAGAAGTATTGGAAGGTCGCGCTGACCGGTGGTGCGGTGGCGCTCCTGTTGGTGATCGTCGCGCCGGTCTTCGGATCCACGCATGTAAACGCTGACCACCTCCGCATGGTCGACGGTTACGAAGCGTTCTTCTATGGGGACGATGACCCGTCGGGCGCAACGGACGAACAGTTCCTCGTGGTCGGGAACAACACCTGCGAGTTCACGACATCGGGCGGCCCGCTGGTGTCTGTGACCAGCAACAACACAGTCGGAAACGTCAAAGACCCCGGCATCTTCGACCACGGCATGGGCGTCAAGTCGAAGGGCGCCAACGGGGCGCCCTGTTCGGAGACCTCGAATCCCGAGATACTCAAAATCACTGCCGCCGATGGTCAGAAGTGGATCCAGCTGAGACTGGACACTCAGCCCAAGCAGGACGCCTGGGTGATCGTCAAGCTTTACGACGGCGGGAGCTTGGTAGGCACTCACGAGCTCCTCACCGGTGGCGCCATTGCCGAGTACAACGCCACGAACGGTGCCAGCCCCGACGAATTCCTCAAGGACTCGACACTCCCATACGAAGCGACGACGGGTGCGTACCAGGCTGGCCAGAACGCGGGCAACGACAACCTCTTCATCGAGGCGTGTGCCAATCCCAGCGACTCGGGGCCAGACAGCGGAATCAACGACAACTGCATCTGGCACATCGTGAGCAGTCTTCCTTTCACGAGGGTCGAGATCACCACCCTCCCCGACTGGGGCTCGGTCGCATTGGAGGGTGGCGACGACTTCGTCACCGACGGATGGGACGCCACCACACACAACATGGATGGCGACTCCTGGGACACCCTCTTCTATCGTGCCCTCAGCCTCACTGACGACTTCTACTCGGTCGATGAGGATCAGCTCGGCGGCCTCGTTGTTGCGGCGCCAGGCGTCCTCTTCAACGACAGTCTGCCTCCTGGAGTGGTCGCTGTGGCCCCAGACAACACTTGCAGTGACGCAGGGCCTACGAACGGAAGTTTGTCTCTGGATCCCAGCGATGGGTCGTTTACATATACGCCATACACAGACTTCAACGGGA
>JBFFIL010000270.1:0-2370 GCA_041556535.1 Acidimicrobiia bacterium
ACGCTAGACGCGATCGTGGGGGCCTGAGCAGGCCCCCACGATCATTGGCTGGTTGTCTTTCGTACTAGTCGCTGTAACCCAGCTCGTCGATGGCCGCTCCGATTGGCTCCAAAGACTGCTCGGTAGCAGCGTCGGCCGCGATCAGGCCGGTCCATGAATAGAGCTGGTCCATGACCTTCTCGCCTTCCTCGGTGGCGATGAAGTCGCTGATGGCCTTCAGGATCGCCTCCTTGAGGTCTTCGGGTAGGTCAGCTCGGACTGCGATCACGTCATTGGCCAGGCGTGGCGAGATGTCGAAGACAATCACGACTTCACCGACGTCAGCTGCCGTCTCACGGATCGAGCGACGCGCGTCGTCGAATGAGACACCGATGTCGGCCTGGCCGTCATAGACGGCCTGGACGGCGGCGTCGTGGCCACCTGCCATCAGAGTCGTGTACTGGTCAGTGGTGACGCCTGCCTGCTGTAGCGCCAGGCTCGGGAAGATGAATCCCGAAGTCGAGGTCTCTGAGCCGAACGCCATCGTCTTTCCGATTATCGCCTCGGTGAAGGGGACCCTCTCCGCGCACCTCATCGGTGCCGAGAAGGCTTCGTCTCTCACCTTCACACCGTCGGCCACCGTGTATCCGACCAGCAATGCAGGAGCATCTGTGGGCCCCACCGCAACGACGTTTCCTGCATCGTCGTAGTAGAAGGCGCCTTCCTCGACGCCCGCGTCCCCACACAGGGTCGGGTCGTTGGTGAAGTACTGGCCGTGATAGGTCGGGTCGCCGAATCGCACCGACTGGGCCAACAGCTCGAGGTTGCCGTATTCGCGTTGAGCCAATACGTACCCGGCCGGCCCGAAGGCTCCCATGTCGGCCTCACCGGTGCCAAGAGCGACCCCGAGCCCGGTGTAGTCGGTGGTGACGATGCCCTTGACCTCGATGCCCAGAGCATCGCTCAGGACCTTTGCAAGGGCGTCGACGTCGTCCTGGAGTTCAGAGACTTCCTGCGACGGAACGAATCCGAACACAAGCTCGTCCGGCCAAGCATTGGGGTCCTCTTCGGTCGCACAAGCTGCCGCTACGAGCGCGAACACGGCCAAGAGGGCAAGCATGGCTCTCAATTTCATTCCTTTTTCCTCCTAGTTCCCAAGGGGGCGATTTTCCGTCGCCGTATGCGAGGCTAGCCAGATTCAGGAGTCGTCTGCCAAGTGATCGACGATCTCACGAAATTCATCGAAGTTCGAGACGTCCAGGGCACCCGGAACCGGGCGATTCCACGGCCTGACATACCGGCATACCGTCCGTTTCGGCCGGTTTGCGACCAGCCGCGGGAGGATGTGGGGGCCGTCGTCGAGATAGACGTCACAGTCGATGATCCACTTGTCTTCCAGGATGTGGATCTCATCGGCGGGCATCCCGTGCTGTTCGATCCAGTGGTGGGCGTCTTCGACCGCGAATCCCGGCTTGGTGGTGAGGACGACGATCTCGTGGCCGGCGTCACTGAGGCCACGCACTGCCTCTATCGCCCCCGGGAAGGGCTCGAGATGCCAGAACACCGAGTGTCCCGCGAGATCGGACGCCCACCGCCAGAACTCGTCGATGTTGTCGAAATGGGTGAGGCGCACGAGATCGCCCCAGTCCCGAGAGTCCTCCACGGCGAGATCGGTTCCGAACTCCTTGTTGTAGAACCGCATCCATCCCTTGGTGAAGTTGGCCACCACTCCGTCCATGTCGAGACCGATCCGCATCCGCAGCCAAGATAGATGGCGAGCTCGGGTTCAGAGAAGAGGGTGCGATCTGGACCTCCAGGCCCGAGTGGTCGCTTCAATCGGCTTGAAACCTTCAAGTAAGTTGAATAAAAAGACTTTCCATGGAACCGGTCCGAGACGACTACCTGATAGAGGATCTCTTCACACTGGAGGTCCTGAACAGCCCGATCCGCCTCAGGATTCTTCACAATCTCAAGACGCCCGGCTCGGTCCGCGAGGTCGCCGAGGCCCTCGAGGTGCCGGTGACCCGGCTCTACTACCACGTGAACCTCCTCGAGGAGATAGGAGCGCTGGAGATCGTCGAGACCCGCAAGGTCGGGGCGATGATCCAGCGGATCTACCGAACCGCCGCCAGGACCTTCAAAGCCGGGCCCAACATCCTCGACAACATCGATGACAAACAGAAGTTCGCCGAGGTCGGGGCCGCCACGGTGGTGGACGGGGCCCGCATGGATGCCGAGGCCACGATTCTCGATCAGTTGACCAGGCTCGACACCGGAGAGGAGGTCGAGGTCATGGGCAGCATGGGCAGGACAGTCGTCCAACTCTCACCTGATCAGGTGCGAGAGTTCTCCAAACGCCTCGAGGACCTCATCGGCGAGATAAACCACGCG
>JBFFIL010000271.1:0-2369 GCA_041556535.1 Acidimicrobiia bacterium
TATGCGCTCAACGTCGATCAGGGCGTGCTTCTCGATGGCGAATTGCGGCCACGGGACGTCGAATCCGGTGATCCTCACTATTGGGGCCTGGAGCTCGTAGAGGGCCTCCTCGGCTACTACGGCAGCGACATCCGAGGCGATGCCGGCGGCGCCCTGCGGCTCCTGAACGAGGAGGAGGCGCCCCGTCTTGGTCACCGAGGCCAGCACCGTTTCCCGGTCCCAGGGGAACAGCGTTCGGAGGTCGATCACCTCCACCGAATGCGGCGCCCGGGAGGCCGCCTCGAGCGCGACGGGAACCATTCCGCCGTATGTCACGAGAGTCAGGTCGGATCCCTCCGCTCGGACACGCGCCCGCCCGATTGGCAGTGTGTAATGCCCGGTGGGAACGTCCTCCCGACCGGATCGGTACAGGACCTTGGGCTCCAGGAAGACCACGGGGTCATCGCCTTCGAGGGCCGCGGCCAGAAGACCCTTGGCGTCGATCGGGCTAGACGGGCAGATGACGACCAGCCCGGGGGCATGGACGAAGTACGCCTCCGGGGAGTCGCAGTGGTGCTCGTGGGCGCCTATGCCCGCACCATTGGGAAACCTGACGACCACGGGCACTGGCGAGGTTCCCCTCGTGCGAAAGCGGAAGCGCCCCATGTGACTGACGATCTGGTCGAAGGCCGGGTAGACGAAACCGTCGAATTGCACCTCGGCCACCGGCCGTGCGCCTGCAAGCGCCATGCCGACCGCCGTCCCGACGATCCCCGACTCGTTGAGAGGGGTGTCGATAACACGGTCCTCGCCGTGGGTCGTCATCAGCCCCTCGGTGATGCGGAAGACCCCACCGGCCAAGCCGACATCCTCGCCCATGACGATGACGCTCGGGTCGCGTTCCATCGCCTGGTCGAGCGCGGAGTTGATCGCCTCAGCCATGGTCCAGGACTGTGTCGGACCGTCAGGCAGCGAGTCCTCTCCGACGATCCAGAGCTCCTCGTCCGAGAATTCGGTCTCGGTCTCGCCATGCGCGCGCTGCATCGAGTGGAGCTGATCTGCGACGTGGACCGGAATGCGTGCGAACCCGTGCCGCACCGCGTCGTCCCTTCCGGGGAGCGGCTCTGCCTCGATCGCCGTGATGGCGGCATCGACGGAGTCGGTTATCTCCATGGCCACCTTCTCGCCCGACCGCTCGTCCCACTCTCCCCGCTTCTCGAGGAACCGCCTCAGACGCTCGATGGCATCTTTTGCCTTCCACGCCTCCACTTCCTCATCGGAGCGATAGAGGGTGGGATCGTCAGCCGTGGCGTGGGGGCCGTAGCGGTATGTCATTGCCTCGATCAGGGTCGGCCCATCCCCAGCCCTGGCCCGCTCCGCCGCGCGCTTGGTCGCCATGTACATGGCGATGGGGTCCATGCCATCGACGCGAACGCCTTCGAAGCCATACGCATCCGCCTTCTGGGCGATCGTCTCGGATGCCGTCTGCTTGTCATAAGGCACCGAGATCGCGTAGAGGTTGTTCGCGCAAATGAAGATGGTGGGGGTCTTCCAGACCCCGGCGAAGTTCATGCCCGAGTGGAAGTCGACCTCCGACGTCGCTCCGTCACCGAAGTACGCCACCGAGACGGTGTCCTCCCCTCTCATCCTGGTGATGTAGGAGTAGCCGACGGCATGGGGTAGTTGGCTCGCGATCGGGACGGTGACGATGCCGGTCCGATACTTCTCCATGTCCCAGCCGGCATTGGGCAGGCCTTTCCAATATGCAAGAAGGACCTCCATCGGGAGGCCCCTCGTGATCTGGACTCCATGCTCCCTGTAGCTGGGAAACACGAAGTCGTTCTTCTCCAGGGCGAGGGCTGAGCCGATCTGGACGGCCTCTTGCCCTTCCAGCATCGCGTAAGTGCCGATTCGCCCCTGTCGCTGCAGGGCGAGCATCCTCCGGTCCAGCTCCCTGGCCAGCACCATGTTCTTGTACATGACCTGGTAGAGCTCGGGATCGAGGCCCGGATCGTCTCCAACCAGGTCGCCGCTGGCGTCGATGATCGACAGCGTCTCGTATTGGGCCATCGCTACGAGTCTGCCACATGGCGGAGAGTGACGCTTCGGGGTGCCGACGGCTAACTTCTCCCGGTGCCGAGATTCAGACCCGATATCGCCGACTTGAGCCCGTATGAGGTGGGAAGGCCCGTCGATGACGTCGCTCGTGAGCTCGGTTTCGACCCATCCTCCATCGTCAGACTCACCTCCAACGAGAGCCCCGATGGCCCGTTTCCGGGCGTCGTGGAGGCGGCGACGGCGGCCGCACGAGGATCGAATCGATACCCCGATCCGGATGTGTGGGAGCTCGGGTCCGCTCTCGCACCGCTCCTGGGGGTGGACCAGGCCGA
>JBFFIL010000272.1:0-2366 GCA_041556535.1 Acidimicrobiia bacterium
CCCTGATCTACGACCTCGACGACGAGGTGCTGGTCGACCGGGATCTGCGGTTCGAGGACCCGCAAGGCACCCCGACCTGGGCCAACTGGGTTCCGACGCTGCTGGACCACTCGGCCGCCTTCGGTTACAACGACCACCATCACCTGGTCAGCCGTCACCTGGACAGTGTGAACGGAGCGGATCCGATCGCGGGACACACCGGGCGCAACGACCACCGCCGGCAGGTCGGTGATCTCGGCCAGGAGGTCTGACGTGGCCCTCAACAGATTGGACAGCTCGAGATGCACCTCGCCGAAGAACGAGTCGATCTTTGCCTGGGCGGCCTGGCGCAGGCGGGCGGGGCCGAGGTGATCGACGTAATAGCGATATGCCGCCGCTGTGGGGATCCGCCCCGCAGACGTGTGTGGCTGTACAGCGAAGCCCTCTTTCTCGAGAGCAACGAGGTCGTTACGCACCGTCGCCGGTGAAACAGCCAGGCGGGCGCGGTCGAGGATCGCCTTGGAGGCGACCGGCTCGCCGGTCCTTATGTGCTCCTCCACGAGGGCGCGCAACACCTCTGATCTTCGGTCTTCAAGCATCGTCTCTCACCTGAACGTTATCCCCGGATGCGCCGTGTTCCCACCCGCGCGGGGGCTCGAGGCCCAACACGGCACGGTTGACTTCATCACCGAGGAGGGGGCGAGCCACCACGAGACGCTCGGTCCCTGCCTCGAGCACTCCTGCATCTATCAGGCGCTTGCCGTCCTCCCCGGTGACGAGAGCGTCGGTCCCCGGCCCGATCTCGACGCCCACACTTCTCCTGAGACCCACGAAGAGCCTGTCCAGCTCCTGATCCCAGCCTTCGACGAGATCCGCCCCTGCCCTGGAGGGGCGCCCCTCCTCGACGGACGCCAGGTACTCGTCGAGACGCCGGTAGTTTCGGTAGCGCAGGGGCTTGCGGTATCCGTGCGCACCGTTCCCGTAGGCCTCGTATTCACCCTGGGCCCAGATCGTGAGGTTGTACCGGCACTCGCGCCCCGGGTGTGACCAGTTGGACACTTCGTAGCGCTGATAGCCACTCGCGAACAGCATCGCCTCGGCTGCCTCGTAACGCGAAGCCTGGACATCGGGGTCGGGCGAAGGGCCGCCGGCGCGCACCGACCTTCCCAGGGGGGTCCCGGCCTCGACTGTGAGCGCGTAACACGACAGGTGGTCAGGCTCCAGCCCGACCGCCGACCCGAGGCTCGCTGACCAGGATGAGTCCGTTTCACCCGGTGCTCCGTATATGAGGTCCAGGGAAACATTCTCGAATCCGGCCGTCCGTGAGGCCGAGACAGCCCTCCCTATCTGGTCGGCGTCGTGGCGGCGCCCGAGAAAGCCCAGGACCGAATCGTCGAAGCTCTGTGCGCCGAAGGAGACCCGGTTGAACCCCGCGGCCACGAGCTCAACGGCTCGACTCTCATGGAAGTCCTCCGGGTTCGCCTCCAGGCTCACTTCGGCGCCGGAGGCGATCCCGTGCCTCACCTCGAGCGCCTCGAGCACTCGAGCGAGCATCGACGGGGGGACATGGCTCGGAGTCCCGCCACCGAAGTAGACGGCGGAGAGGGGCCTCCAGGCGTCCGCAGCCTCCACCTCTGAGATGACGGCGGCGATGTAGCGCTCGGCTAGGTCGTCCCGACCGGCAACGACGGCGAAGTCGCAGTAGGGGCACACGCTGGCGCAGAACGGGATGTGCACGTATGCCGCGGCATCACCGGCTGCGGCGTCAGCCCGCTCCGAGGTGATCATTCGTCGTCGACCTTGAGCGCGGCCACGAACGCCTCCTGGGGGACTTCGACAGAGCCGACCATCTTCATCCGCTTCTTCCCCTCCTTCTGGCGTTGGAGAAGCTTCTTCTTGCGGCTGATGTCCCCCCCGTAGCACTTGGCGGTGACGTCCTTGCGCTTCGCTTTGACCGTCTCCCTGCTGATGACCTTCCCGCCGATTGCGGCCTGGATTGGCACGTCGAAGAGCTGGCGAGGGATGAGCTTGCGGAGCCGGCTCGTCATCTTCTTGCCGTACTCGTAGGCGTGATCTCGATGCACGATGGCTGAGAAGGCGTCCACGGGCTGGGCATTGAGGAGTATGTCCACCTTGACCAGGTCGGCCTCCCGATAACCGGACGGCTCGTAGTCGAGAGACGCATAGCCCTTGGTCTTCGACTTGAGCAGATCGAAGAAGTCGAAGACGATCTCGGCCAGCGGGATTTCGAAGTAGAGCTCGACCCGCTCCGGGCTCAGGTAGTTCATGTTTCCCACAGCGGCTCGCCGACTGGTCGCCAACTCCATTATCGGGCCCACGTACTCGGCCGGCGCGAGGATCATCGCTTGGACGTAGGGCTCGGAGAC
>JBFFIL010000273.1:0-2341 GCA_041556535.1 Acidimicrobiia bacterium
AAGTTCTTCTTGTTCACCCTGTTCGGCTCCGCGTTCATGCTTCTGGGGTTCCTGGCCCTGTACTTCGAGTCGGGCAAGCACGGCGTGCGAACATTCGACATCCAGGCTCTGACCGAGCTCGGATCGGCGGGTGCCTTCACCGGGACGTTCGCGTTTCTCGTCTTCGGGGCTATGTTCTTGGGGTTCGCGGTCAAGGTGCCGATGTGGCCTCTCCACACATGGCTACCGGACGCGCATACCGCGGCGCCGACCGTCGGCTCGGTGATTCTGGCCGCGGTCCTTCTGAAGCTCGGCTCGTACGGGTTCATTCGGATCTCGCTCCCGATCCTCCCCCAGGAGGCTGTCAACTGGGCTCCCCTGATAGCGATTCTCTCGGTGATAGCCATCATCTACGGCTCTCTCGCCTGTCTTGCCCAGACCGACATGAAGCGTCTCATCGCTTTCTCGTCGGTGGGCCACATGGGCTTCGTGATGCTGGGGATCTCGACCCTCACCGACATAGGGATCAACGCAGCTGTCATAGGCATGGTCGCCCACGGTCTCATCACCGGGCTGCTGTTCTTCCTGGCGGGCTCTATGTCCCATCGCTACCACACCCGTGAGATGTCCCGACTGGGAGGGAACATCAAGCTGATGCCGGTGATGGGCGGCATCCTCGCGTTTACGGCGATGGCGTCGCTCGGACTGCCCGGTCTCGCCGGATTCTGGGGCGAGTTCATGTCACTCGTCAGCGCCTACAACCCTCTCGACGGCCTTCCCCTCGGTGTGTTCCGGACGGCCATGGTGCTGGGCGCCGTGGGCACCGTGCTCACCGCCGGGTACATGCTCTGGATGCTCCAGAGGGTCAATCTGGGCGAGCCTTCCCAGGAGTGGGAGGGCAAGGAGTTCCACGATGTCGACAGGTTCGAGTTGTCGGCATGGGTTCCGCTCATCGTGCTGATCGTCGTTATCGGGTTCTTCCCCAAGCTCATCTTCAGCGCCACGACCGACACGATCACGTCGCTCGTCGACATGGTGTTCTCGAGTGACGTGACAGCGATGATCCGAGGGGGCTAGGAGAGCACTTGGGCTTCACCATCGACTATCTCGCGCTCGGTCCCGAGCTCGTCATCGTGGCCACCCTGCTCGTGGCCTTCGCCCTCGACATGCTTCTGCCTCGCGCCCAGAAGTACTGGGTGGCCACCGTTGCCGTCACGGGGACCGGATTGGCGTTGCTGCCGCTGGCGCTCTCGGCGCTGTCCTCAGAGAGGGTTTCGATGTTCGACGGCTCCTACGTCGTCGACGAGTTCGCGCTGGTGCTCAAAGGGCTCTTCCTCATAGCTGCCTACGTGGTGTTCCTCCTGTCGCACAAGTACATCGAGTCGGAGCGCTACTACCAGGGTGAGTACTACTTCCTGCTGCTTGCCTCCGTGCTCGGATCCCTGGTGCTGTCCTCTGCCCGAGACCTGATCATCCTCTTCATCGGGATCGAGTTGGTCACCGGTCCCCTCTACCTCCTGGCCGGTTGGAGAAAGGGGGACGCGAAGTCGAACGAGGCCTCGATGAAGTACTTCATCCTCGGGGTCCTGTCGACGGCGATCCTCCTGTACGGGCTCTCCTTCCTATACGGGCTCACAGGCCAGGTCACGTTCGCCGGCATTGCTTCTGCCACGGCGGGGATGGCCGGTGATCCGGCCCTGACGATGGCCATCCTGTTCGTGATCGTCGGGTTCGGGTTCAAGATCTCAGCCGTGCCTTTCCACTTCTGGGCCCCCGACACCTACGAGGGCGCCCCCACGCCGATCACGGCCTACCTGTCGGTCAACTCCAAGGCAGCCGGGTTCGTCGCGATGTTGTTGGTCATGTATATCGCCGTTCCCGCCGCCTCCGGGACATGGGCGCCCGCCCTTTGGGCGCTGGCGGCCCTATCGATGACGGTGGGCAACCTCGCCGCCCTCCGCCAGACCAACATCGTCCGGCTGCTCGCCTACTCCTCGATTGCCCAGGCAGGGTTCATGCTCGTTCCATTCGCCGCGGCCGCCATCGCCGGCGCCGACCTCGCCGAGGCCTTTTCAGCAACGGTCATCTACCTGGTGATCTACGCGGTCATGAACCTCGGTGCGTTCGGCGTGGTGATTGCCGGCGCCCGGGTGACGAGGTCGGGAGAGCTGGGTGCCTGGTCGGGCCTGGTGCGTGTCAACCCGCGGCTCGCCGTGCTCGTCGCTGTCTTCTTCTTCAGCCTTGCCGGGATCCCCCCGCTCGCAGGCTGGTTTGCCAAGTTCGCCATGTTCCGCTCGGTGATGATCGCGGGTGGCGCGGCAACCGTCGCCCTTGCCGTCATTGCCGCGGTCAATGCCGTGGT
>JBFFIL010000274.1:0-2328 GCA_041556535.1 Acidimicrobiia bacterium
CTCCTGACCGGCTCACTCCCCGCTTTCAAGAGACGGCCAAACGGCTGTGGATCCTCTACGCGGTGATAACCCTCGTCGAGATCGCCATGCTGTGGGCGGGTGACATGAGCGGCTTCCAAGCCGTGATCCACTCACTGACGACGATGTCCACCGGTGGCTTCGGGACTGAAGCCGATTCGATCGCGGGCTTCAGCGTGTACACCCAGTGGGTGATCACGGCCTTCATGTTCCTGGCGGGTGTCTCATTCGCCCTCCACTTCAGGGCATGGTCCAAGCCGCGTGAGTATTGGGGGAACTCGGAGTTCCGCCTCTATCTCGCCATCACACTGGTGGCCGTCACCGTGGTTCTAGGAGGATTGCTCGAGTCCGGTGTCGAGCCCGACATCGCGGTCAGGGAGGCAGCATTCAACACGGTGTCGCTGGTAACGACCACCGGTTATGCGTCCGCCGACTTCGGGGCGTGGCGTCCGGCTTTGATGATCATGGTGGTTGGGCTCATGTTCCTTGGTGGCATGGCCGGATCCACCGCCGGTGGCATCAAAGCGTTCCGCATCGGCGTGCTGAGCAAAGCGGCGTTCGCAGACCTGCGCCGCCTCGTCCATCCCCGGGGTGTATTCGTGACCCGCTTCGGTGGGAAGACCGTGACCGACCCGGTCATCGAGGCCGTCCAGTCGTACTTCCTCTTCTACATGTTCCTGTTCATGACATCGACCTTCCTGCTGGCCTTCATAGACGCCAACGTCTCAGAGGGTCTCGATCTGGTCACAGCCACATCGGCCGTGGCGGCGTCGTTAGGGAACATCGGGCCGGGTCTGGGTGACGTCGGCCCTGCAGGGAACTACGCCGGGCTGCCCGCGCTGGCCAAATGGCTCCTGTCCAGCCTCATGATCGTCGGAAGACTCGAGATATTCCCGGTCCTGGTGCTGTTCACGAAGGACTTGTGGAAACGATGAGCGGGGCCGGCGCCGCTACTCCTCCTCGTCCAGGCTGAACACGAACGAGAAGTCCCCGATCCACACCTCGTCTCCCTCCTCCGCCCCGGCGGCAACGAGTGCGTCATCGACACCAAGCCATGCGAGGCGGCGAGCCGCCATGTCGGCAGCATCCTGCAGGGTGAGGTCGGCGAACCCGATTGCCCTCTCAGCCGATCGGCCCTCCACCCTCCACGAGTCGCCTTCCCGGTGCACGGAGAACCCGGGGCCGAGTGGGCGGTGGAGCACGTACCCCAATCTCTCCGGGGCAGCTCTCTCGGCCTCATCCACCAGATCAGCGATCGCGTGCAGAGCCTCGTCCAACCCTTCGCCCGTGAGGGCGGAGACGGACATGGCGCCTTCGACCTCTTCGGGGCCGAGATCCGACTTGTTGAGGAGGACGAGACTGGGACGCGCGCCCAATTCGGACGAGTAGTCCTCGATCTCTCGTCTGAGGGCCTCCAGCTGCTGGGATGGAGAGAGAGCCTGCACCTCCGAGGGGTCGAGGAGCATCACCAGGACCCGAGCACGCTCGGTGTGGCGCAGGAACTCGTGCCCAAGCCCCTTGCCTTCGGCCGCCCCCTCGATGAGCCCGGGAATGTCA
This sequence comes from Acidimicrobiia bacterium, assembly GCA_041556535.1. Taxonomy (GTDB): domain Bacteria; phylum Actinomycetota; class Acidimicrobiia; order Spongiisociales; family ZC4RG35; genus JAWWBL01. The sequence continues at coordinate 1,576 of JBFFIL010000274.1, forward strand.
GCGAGCACGAATTCCCTCCCGTCGAAGCTGACCACGCCGAGGTTGGGCTCGAGGGTGGTGAAGGGGTAGTCGGCAATCTTCGGCTTGGCAGCCGAGACGCGGGAGATCAGGGTCGACTTGCCTGCGTTGGGGAAGCCGATCAGAGCCGCATCGGCGAGGAGCTTCATCTCGAGGACGAACCACACCTCGTCCCCATACTCGCCCTGTTCGGCAACTGCAGGAGCCCGGTTGGCCGGGCTCACGAAAGCGGCGTTTCCAAGGCCCCCTCTGCCACCGGTCACGGCAATGACCTCCTGGCCCTCCTCGACGAGGTCCGCGACCATGGTCCCGTCCTCGGCGAGCACGACTGTCCCCAGCGGAACCGCTAGAACCAGGTCCTCCCCCGACTTTCCATGGCGCAAATCGCCTTCGCCGTGGGTCCCGTGACCGGCCTGGTGGTGCGGATGGCGCTTATACCTCAGCAGGGTTGCCACCGAGCGGTCGGCACGAAGGATCACCGCACCCCCGGCTCCACCGTTGCCACCGCTCGGCTTTCCCTTCGGCTTGCCCCGGGCACGAGCGAATGCCGCTACTCCTCCGCCACCGTTTCCCCCGCGGAGGCTGATGCGGACGCGGTCGACGAACATGGCTCGATCAAGCTAGTGAGCGTGGCGTAACGCCGCGACGGTGCGTCGCTGCGGGCAGGGTGGGCTCTAGTCGGAGTGGACGGACACGTGGCGCCTGTTGGCGCGAACGCCGTATTTCACGGTTCCC
>JBFFIL010000275.1:0-2328 GCA_041556535.1 Acidimicrobiia bacterium
CCAGAGAGTCCGTCGAGCGGGCGGGTGCCCACGCCACGGAGACCCTCGTCTTCGAGAGGCCCCTCTGAGCTCTACGTCGCCGAGGTCACGTTATGACGGAGATGGCCGCCAGAGCCCAAACCACGTATAGGAGCGGGACGTCCATCCGGTGCAGCCACCCATACTTCGCAGGTGCCGCACTGAGAGCGACGGATAGCGGGACTCCGATCAGCGGCACCACAGTCGTGCCGGCCACGCCGACGGCGCGAATCCCCTCTGCGCCTCTCTGAAGGGGCGAAGGAAACCCAACGATCACATCCTGGACGAGCCCGTAGAGAGCGAGAGCGGCAAAGCCGATCGCCAACGAGGCGACCACCCGACCGATGCCGACTTCCCAGTACTCGAACCCGACCAGGCGCCTGCCGCGCCCGAGAGGGCCTTCGGAAGCCACACCGAGGCAGAAGAGCCCGATGACAGCAAGAACAACGGCCGAGATGAGTGTGGCTCCGGTCGAGAGCTCCTGGGACACCGCAACCAAGTCGAATCCGGCCAGGAGCACCGCGATGGACAGGCCTACGAGCAGGCTCCCGAGAACCATGAGGCCCACGTCGAGCATGGTGCCCACCGCCCCGTAGGCGAGGACCAGATAGTGCTTGACCCGGGCCCACGCCGATCTTGCTGCAGCGATGCGATCACTCATCCCTCGACCTCCCGCGTGGCGAGGCTAACGGGACCCGTCTCCCCTTCCATGGCCCTCAGGTACCACTCGATGGGGTGCGCAATCTCGTAGTCGGCCCCGAGGTGAGACCTCAACTGCATCTCGCATCCCGGATTGGCCGAGGCGACTCTTGTCACATTCGTTGAACGAATCTGGCCCGCCTTCTGGTTTCCGAGGGCGTCCGACGCCTCGGGTTGAACCATCGTGTACAAACCGGCGGCGCCACAGCACATGCCGCTCTCGTCGATCTCGACGACCTCGTAACCAGCGGCCTCGAGGATGTGTCTCGGCTCATCGACGACTCTCTGGGCGTGACGGAGATGACAGGGGTCCTGCACTGCGATCGGCCCGAGAACGGCAGGCAGACGAGGCAGTTTCCCGTCGACGATCGCTCGGGCGACCACGACTGTGATGTCCTGCGCGCGCGAGGCGACGTTGGGTGCACCCCAGTGGTCGTAGCCGGCCATATGAGCGGAACAACCTGCCGCGGTGGCCACCACCATGTCGTATCCGTCGAAGGCTTCCTCGTTCCGCGTGGCCAGGCGGAGCGCCGTCTCGGGTTGGCCATCGTGGGCGGCGAGGGCACCACAGCAGGTCTGACTCGAAGTGGCATCCACTTCGTATCCGGCAAGCTGGAGAAGCTCGATCGCAGCATGGTTCACGGCTCGGAACCATTGGTCCTGAACACAGCCCGACAGGAGCCCGACTCTGCCAGAGACGCCGGAGCCCCCGATGTGCCCCACAGTTGCCGAAGGCCGACCCGCCAGCGGCCGCAACCCGGTCGTCAACCTCTTGTATCGGCCGGGGATCAAACCGGACATGCCGAATCGCTGGGCGACCGATAGGCCCATCCCTGCGAGCCTCATGGCAGGACGCGAGGGGAGCGCACGGCCGACGCTGATCCTCCGGGTTCGGCGACGACCGGGGATCTGCGCCGATATCTCGGCGCGTGCCCCCTCGAGGGTCCTCCCATATGGGACCAGGCCCGGGCAAACCGGCTCGCAGGCGCGGCATCCGAGACAGAAGTCGAGAATGGCCGCGAACGTCTCGTCGACATCGACGATGCCATCCGCCACCGCCGACATGGCATGGAGGCGGCCGCGTGGGGATGCCGTCTCTCGCCCCGTCAGTCTGAAAGTCGGGCAGACCGGCAGACACAGCCCGCATTGGACGCAAGCGTCGAGCTCGGCTTCAGTCGGATGGTAAACCGTTGCCCAAGCCATCAAACGCCCCCCGGAAGTCGACCAGGATTGATGATCCGAGCCGGATCGAAGTGCTCGATGAGGCGGCGCTGTAGGTCCAGTCCAGCAGGGAGGCGCCCCCACGGATCGAGTGTGACTTCATGAAGGGGCCTTTCGACCGAGACTAGGTGGCCACCGACCGACTCGGCCCAGGCCCGCAGCGAAGCCGCCCCGTCCGCCGACTCCGAGGCCGCGCGCAGCTCGCCGACTCCGTGGATGGCTACGAAGGACCAGCCATCCGGGAGAGCGTTGATCGCTTCAGGCAGAAGAGCCGGGGCCACACCAAGCGACCACACATATGGGCCCTCGGGATCGGGGGGCCAGTCATGGCCGGGCCGGGAATCGCCGCCGGACGCCAGATCTTTGGTGCCACCCTGTACGACGTCGCCC
>JBFFIL010000276.1:0-2314 GCA_041556535.1 Acidimicrobiia bacterium
CATGACGAGGATGAGGTCCGCCGACCTCACCGTCGAGAGCCGGTGAGCGATGACTATCGAGGTGCGACCCTCCCTCACGGTCTCCAGCGCCTCCTGAATCAGGGCTTCGGAGCGCGAGTCGAGGTGTGACGTCGCCTCATCGAGGATGAGGACACGAGGGTCTTCGAGCAGAACCCGGGCAATGGCTATCCGCTGCTTCTCGCCACCGGAGAGGCGATAACCCCTCTCGCCTACGACCGTCTCGTAGCCGTCGGGGAGCTTGGCGACCATCTCGTGGATGTTGGCGGCCTTGGCGGCGACCACCAGTTGGTCCTGAGTGGCATCCGGCCTGGCATACCGGAGGTTGGCCGCGATCGTGTCGTGGAACAGATAGGTCTCCTGGGTGACCACTCCAACCGTGGCCGCGACATCGGCAAAGGCCAGGCTCCGGACATCGTGGCCGTCGATTAGGACCCTCCCCTGGGTCACGTCGTAGAGGCGCGGGACCAGGTAGCTGATCGTCGTCTTCCCCGCGCCGGAAGGCCCGACGAGAGCCACGAGCGCGCCCGGCTCCGCAGTGAAGCTCACGTTTGTGATTGCCCACTCGCGGCTGGAGGCTCGCGAGACAGGCGCATCGTGCCCCGACGACCGATGCCAGCTGAAGCGCTTGACGGCTTCGAGTCCCTCAGGACCATCACTCTGGTACCGGAACCACACGTTCTCGAACTCGACACTCCCCACGGCCGGGAAGAGTTGGGCCGGAGAAGATGGGGCGGGCACGTCTGTCTCGAGGTCGAGCACCTCGAAGACTCGCTCGAATGAGACGAGGGAGGTGGCGAACTCCACCCGTGAGTTCGACAGGGCGGAAAGGGGCCCGTATAGCTGGGTGAGAAGTGTGGCGAACATGACGACGGTGCCCAAGGTGATCGCATCGTTGATGACCATGAACCCTCCGACCCAGAAGACGGCTGCCGTGCCGACTGCCGAGACGAGGCCAAGGGCCGCGAAGAACCCGCGGCCCACCATCGCCCGGCGAACCCCCAGGTCCCTCACATTGGCCGCTTCCGAAGCGAAGCGATCCTGGGTCTCCGACCACCGCCCGAACAGCCGGACCAGCAGTGCGCCGCTCACGTTGAACGACTCCTGGAGGGTGGCCGACATCTTCGCCTCGTGATCCATCTGCTGCTGGGTCACTCTCCGCAGCACTTTCGCCACCCTGCGCGCCGGGTAGACGAACAAAGGGAGGGCAGCAATGGCGAGGAGGGTGAGTCGCCACTCGGCCTGAACCATCACGACGAGGATCACGATCACCGAGATCACGTTCGAGACGATGGTCACGAAGGTGCCGGTGATGGCCTGCTGGGCCCCTACGACATCGGAGTTGAGCCGGTTCATGAGCTCGCCGGTCTTGGTCGCCGTGAAGAAGCGCAGTGACATGGTCTGCAGATGGGCGAAGAGCTGCCGCCGCAGGTCGAAGATGATCCCCTCGCCCACCCGCGACGAGAACCAACGTTGCACGACACCCACGAGTGCGTTGACCAGAGGCACCAGGATCATGCCGACGCCAAGGAGAGTCAGAAGCCTGAGGTCACCACCGGGAATGGCCTCGTCGATGAGGCGCCTGATGAGTATCGCTGGAACCACCGAGAGCCCGGATATGACGACGATGGTCCCGAGCATCCCCGCTAGACCGCGAACGTAAGGGCGGCCATAGCTCCAAACCCTCTTGAGCAAGTCACGGTCGATGTCCGGCCGGTCTTGCTCCTCGTCGTACTTGAGGTAGCTCCACCAGCCACCCGAGTGGAAAGTGATGGTTCTCCCTGGTCGCAGCCGAGACTAGGGCGCCGGCGGCACTAGGTCAGCGAGCGGCATCACATTGGCTGCGACCTTCTCCAGCACCGACACCGACACGAACGTGCGGCCGAACAGCTCGTACCTGTAAGGCTCGTCGAACCAGACGATCGTGGTCCCGCTCGACGAGATGAGCCGCCACAGGTCCCGCTCGCCTTCTGAAACGATCGCGCACTGTTCCGTGGTGCGGAGTGCGAACCGGGCACAACTCATCTCTGCATCGGGCAGCTCCACCTCGGCCGAGTTGACCCGATCGACGTAGACCGTCAGAACCGCCATCTGTGCCACCGACCGCGAGCGCGTGTAAGGCTCGGCAGACCAGATGCCGAAAGCTGCAGCCGGGTCCTCCGAGAGCAAGCCCGAGTTATCGATCACGAGCTGTGACGACACCCACTCGGCACCGCGAGGAACCATCGCCGGAAAGCTCACCCCAGGCAGAACCGCCGATATCTCGGCGCGACTCGCCTGTATGAACCGATCGCCC
>JBFFIL010000277.1:0-2301 GCA_041556535.1 Acidimicrobiia bacterium
CCTCGGCTTCGATGAGAGAGTCGTGGGGCACCGTCCCCTGGTGGTATTGGAAGGTCCGTCCCGGTTCCAGCTTTAGGAGGAACTGCCGCCCCTTGGGATCGATGAGAAGGGCGGGCTCGCCCTCGCCCAGCTTCATCCGAAGATGATCGCCATCGCCGTGAAGACGAGAGCGACGACCATCGAAATGACAGTCACCCAGACTATGAGTTGTCTCGTTCGCTTGCTTTGCATGGTCTAATTGGCTGGACTGGGTTCAACGGTAGACACATGGCACGACTCGGAGAGAAGTTGACGCGACGGGTGCTGGGCGGCACAGATGTCGGCCGCGCCGGTCTCGCTCGATCGTTTCGCGGCCTCAGAGAAGGCGATCGTCGCGAATTGGCGATCGGGCTCGTCTTGACCGCCATCGCCTACATGCGCCGCACCAGGTCGGAGAAGACGCTCGTATACCGCCAGGAGATCAAGGAGGGTCGTGGCGTCCTCGTTCGTAATGCCAAGCCGGGCCAGCCTCGAGCGGAAGTAACCAATCCGGTCCGCTGACAGCCGGTCTCAGACCCGATAGACCTCGACGATCGTCTTTCCGCGCGACCCTCTGCGACGGCCGGCGATGAACACAGCGACGACTACCAGTCCGAGGACGACCGTGCCCGCCATCGCCTTGGACCTGGCCGATCGGGCGGTCTCATCGAGCGCTCCGACCAACTCTGCCGCCTTGGCCTCGATGTCGTCCCTCGTGACTGTCACTTCTGCATCCTCCAGACTGCGGTGCCCGCGGCCGCAAAACAGCCGATGGCGGTCAGAAATCGGGCGAGCACGACGTACCACGCGCTCTGCGGGAGGATCAGCTTCAGCCCGTGGTAGACCCCCCAAGCCAACAGGAAAGCACCGAAAGACAGGACCATTGCGCCGCCGATCCCCATCCCGGCATGCTTGCCCAGGCGCTTGGCAGGCTCCACCACCTCCTGGCTCAGGTACTCCCTCGACAGGTCGGCGAGCTCGTTCGCTATCTGGGGGATCTCCGCAGGATCGGCCATATGGTGGTGAATCTAACAAGGGCTGGTACCTGCGCCACCTGGAGTTATCGTGCCAGGCGGTGGACTTCATACGGTCGATGCGAACACTCGGGCCCCGCTACATGGTGCTCTGGGTTGGTCAAACCATCAGCCAGTTCGGCACCTACATAGCTTTCCTGTCGATACCCCTTCTGATCGCCTTCATTCAGGAGTCGACCGGCAGCGAAGGGACCCTGGATTTCTCCGTTGCCTACGCGCTGGAGCAGGCGCCGACTCTGTTCGTCGGGTTGGCCGGTGGGGTCCTGTTGGATCGTTGGGCCTTGAGGCCGGTCATGGTGGTCACGGACCTGATCCGGGCTGCGGCCTTCTTCTATCTCGCCCTCACCGTCGGCGATTTCGGGACCGGGACCGTTTTCGCGCTCGCATTCGTGGTCGGATCCATGACGACTCTCTTCGACGGCGCTCTCTACTCGATGATCCCGGCCCTGGTCCCCAAGGATCGACTCTCGGACGCCAACTCCTTCGTCACAGCCAGCATTCAGATCAACTTCGCCCTCGGACCGCTAGTCGCCGGGGTCATGGCGGCGGTCTTCGTCGGCCCGGCCGTCGGACTGTTCCTCAATGGTGTCACGTTCGTGATATCGGCGATCTGCTTCAAGTGGGTAGGCAAGGTGACCCACCACCGGGACCCGGACGAGGAGAGGGCCCCTTTCCTGACCGAGGCCATCAACGGGATTCGCTACCTCTGGACCGAGCCGCGCCTTCGGATCACAACCATCGCGGCGGCCATACCCAACTTCGTCATGGGCTTCATCGAAGCCACTTTCATCGTCCTCTTCTTCGAGGTGCTCGGGGCGGATAGCGAAGTCGAGGCGGGAATCCTCCTCAGCGCCATGGGTGTGGGAGGAGTCGCAGGCGCCCTCATGGCTCCCCGGATCACCCGTCGACTCGGATTGGGCCGCACTCTGGTGGTCGGAATGGCCATCGCTGGGGTAGGGCTGACCGCGGTCATGTTCACGACGTATGGGTTCTTGGCCATTGCCCTCCAGGTGGGCTGGATGGTCGGCGTGTCGGTGATAAACATCCCGCTGGCGACGATTCGCCAGCATTACGCCAGCGGGTCCCTCCTGGGCCGGGTGATCACGGCCAGTCGGGCCATCGGCTGGGCCACGCTCCCGATCGGAGCCCTGGTTGTATTTCTTGTCGATGACGTCCCGGATCCCCCTGATACTGTTGGGGACGGAGATCTGCGGCCAGCCTTTGTGTTTCCGCCTTACCAGGTGCCGGA
>JBFFIL010000278.1:0-2281 GCA_041556535.1 Acidimicrobiia bacterium
CTGCCCGTCAGACGGACCACTGACCAGATCGGAGCCCTCCTCGTCGAACGGGCCACAGAAGGAGAGCCAGAGCAGAACCACGATGAGGAGAATCAGCAGCAGAACCAGACGAAGACAGCCGGCATACCTGTTCGGGTCGTAGTCGATCGGCCCGTAGTCGTCGTAGAAGTCCTCGTGGCGAAAGCTGATGTTGCCCTGGCGGGCCCTCCGTGTCGCCGCTCTCTGACGGAGCCAGCGAGCGAAGTCGTTCGGGTCGAACCGTTCCATCTGCCCCTTCCTGGCCGCTGCCCCCCGACACTAGAGCCAGAGCGCGCGCGGATGCCACCGAAGATCGCCATCTAGGCTCCGGGCGTGCTGGACTTGACCTTCCCGCTTCACGCGCCTCGCGGGAGTGACCTGAACACGAAGGGCTGGCTTCAGGAGGCCGCCCTCCGCTGTTTGCTCAACAATCTCGACCCTGATGTCGCTGAGGACCCCGAGAACCTGATCGTCTACGGCGGACGCGGCAAGGCGGCACGCAACCTCGACTCCCTCCGAGCAATCGTCGCCACCTTGGAGCGGCTCGATGGCGACGAGACCCTCCTCGTCCAGTCAGGCAAGCCCGTCGGCGTCTTCGCCACCCACCATCTCGCGCCCCGGGTCCTCATCGCCAACAGCCTGCTGGTTCCCCGCTGGGCCACACTGGAACACTTCTGGGACCTCGAGGCCCGGGGTCTGATGATGTACGGGCAGATGACGGCCGGGTCCTGGATCTATATCGGAACCCAGGGAATCCTTCAAGGCACTTACCAGACCTTCGCCGCCATCGCCGACAAGCTCTTCGGCGGCTCACTGGCCGGCACACTCACCCTCACCGGCGGCCTCGGCGGGATGGGCGGCGCCCAGCCGCTGGCGATCACCATGAATGGGGGCGCGGCACTCTGCGTCGAGGTCGATCCGCATCGAATCCGACGCCGCATAGAGACCGGTTACCTCGACGTCGAGGCAGACTCGATCGAAGAGGCCATCGACCTCGCACTTGCTGCAAAACGAGATCGAAGGGCACTATCGGTCGGACTTCTCGGCAATGCGGCGGACGTCTTCCCACAGCTACTGCGAGCCGGCCTGGACGTCGATATCGTCACCGACCAAACCTCCGCTCACGACCCTCTCTACGGCTATATCCCGTCCGGTCACACCCCCGAAGAAGCTGCATCCCTGCGCTCCGACGACCCAGACACCTATATCAAGGCGGCGCGTGAGTCCATGGCGACACAATGTGAGGCGATGGTCGAATTCCAGTCCGCCGGCGCCGAAGTGTTCGACTACGGAAACAACCTCCGGGGCGAGGCCGTGATCGCGGGCTACACCGACGCCTTCTCCTATCCGGGTTTCGTGCCGGCGTACATCCGCGACCTCTTCTCGGAAGGCTCGGGCCCGTTCCGATGGGTTGCGCTCAGCGGAGACCCGGCCGACATCGCGGCCACGGACCGTGCGTTGCTCGAATTGTTCCCCGATAACGAGGCGCTCGCTCGATGGATCCACATGGCAACGGCGAAAGTCCAATTCCAGGGGCTCCCGGCTCGCATCTGCTGGCTGTCGTACGGCGAGAGGCACCTGGCCGGGCTCCGCTTCAATGAGCTGGTCTCCTCAGGGGAGGTCTCTGCGCCCATCGTGATCGGCCGCGACCACCTGGATTCGGGCTCAGTAGCGTCACCCTTCCGGGAGACCGAGGCCATGGCCGACGGGTCGGATGCAGTCGCCGACTGGCCCATCCTCAACGCAATGCTCAACGTCGCTTCGGGCGCTGCCTGGGTGGCGGTCCACCACGGTGGTGGGGTCGGGATCGGCAACTCGATTCATGCGGGCGCACAGGTGGTGGCGGACGGGACCGACGAGGGCGCATTCCGGGTGGAGCGCGTCCTGACCAACGATCCCGGCACGGGGGTCATGCGGCACGCCGACGCCGGGTACGAGATAGCCCGCCGCGTAGCCCGAGAACGCGGCGTCGACATCCCGATGCTCGAAAAGTGATGCAACAAACCAGGCCTCTCCGGGGTTCCGACAGGCGATGACAGAGACGCTTGCGAACATCGCGATCGTGGCCGCGACCCTGGGGACGATCACGTTCCTTCTCCCTCAGATCGTCAAGCTGGTGAAGACGAAGGATTCTGCGGGGGTCTCCTCCACCTGGCCGGCCCTCGGGTTCGTCACCAACGTCGGGTGGTTCACCTACGTTATCAACCGCCAACTCTGGGCCGCCATGCTGGCGCCATTCGTGACGTTCGTCTCCTACGCGGTC
>JBFFIL010000279.1:0-2271 GCA_041556535.1 Acidimicrobiia bacterium
ACCCGGGCCCCCATCGACTGGCGGTACAACTGCAAGGCGGCCTACCCCGGCTATCCCATCGACTTGGGCGACCCCGGGGCAGGAACGATCCCGATCGAGCCTTGCCCCGACCCGGCGGCTCCGCATATCGACAACCTCATTGCCACATATGGTGGCGCCGGCAACCCCGGCTTCGCGAACTTCTGGACAACCTCCTACCCGTGCACGGTCGACGACATAACCAATCCATCGGGTTCGATCACGGTCACCGGCAACTGGTACGTCGACTGCCCGTCACTTGTGATCGGTAACACCCAGGTGGTCACGTTCTCCGGTGGTGATGTCGTCTTCGATGGAACCGTCGACATCCGGACATTCGCCTCCCTCATCGTCAATCCTTCTCCGTTGCTGGCCGACCGAATCGTGTACATAAGGAGCGGCGATCTGCTGAAAGGGGCACAATCGTCCATCACCCTCAACCAGACATTCGTCTACTTGGGAGATGGAGTTCTCGACATGACCGGCGGCTCAGGAGGGCTCATTTGGACCGCTCCGGTAGCCGGCAACTTCGAGGACCTCGCACTCTGGTCGGAGTCGCCGTCGCCGCACCAGATAGGAGGCCAGGCGGGGAACACGCTCACCGGAACCTTCTTCACCCCGATGGCCAGTCCATTCTCCCTCACCGGCCAGGGAGGGCAGTTCCAAACGGACGCTCAGTTTCTCACCCGACGACTCGAGATCAAGGGGCAAGGCGAGATTCGGATGCATCCCGACCCAGACCGCCAGACTCTCATACCGATCCGTGAGGTCAGGCTCATAAGATGACGACCCGATCGCCCCAAGAGCTGAACTGCTCCGCGGTGGGCGCTGACGGACTCGAACCGCCGACCCCTGCCTTGTAAGGGCAGTGCTCTAGCCATCTGAGCTAAGCGCCCGCGCGGCCAAGTCTACGAAACAGGTGAATCGACGCCCACCCGGCTTACCATCGCTCCGTGAGTCGACACCCTGCAGTGCAGGCCCTCATCGACACTCTGGTCGGCACATGGGTCGGCCGTGGTGACGGCGGCTATCCGACCATCGAGCCCTTCGAGTACCGCGAGGTCCTCGAATTCCGAGCCCATCCCGATCATCCGGCACTCCATTACGAACAGCGCACCTGGCGTCTGGATCCGGCCGGCGAAGCCGTCTCGCATTGGGAAACCGGCCTCCTGAGACTCTCCAGAGACGGATCGGCGCGTCTGTTCAACGCCCAGGCCGGCCGCGCCGAATACATGGAGGGCACCTGGGCTCAAGAGGGTGGCTCTTGGTCGATATCACTCCTGAGCAGCGGATATGCCGGCGACGAGCGGGTGATCAGCTCCTCGCGCGCCCTCCGGGTGAGCCGCCAGTCGCTCGAGTACCAGATGCACATGGCGACGACCGCAACACGTGAGACCAGCCTCCACCTCAGGGCCACACTCGCCCCCCAGGACCCCTGAAATCCGTCCGCGATCTGACCCCTCAATCTCCTGTGGATAAGTGTCGATATAGATATTGACAAATCCCCAAGCCTGGCCGGTGGTGTTCCTACGCTGGCCGCGGTGCGTGTGAGAGGTTATGGCTAAGCGGTCAATCGAACGGGAAGTAAGCGATGAGGCGATCCGCCAGTATCTGGACGGTATCGGCATCTTCGACCTGCTCACCGCCGAGGACGAGGTGAGACTCGCCAAGGCAATCGAAATGGGTCGAAAAGCCGAGATCGCCCTGGAGACGGAGAAGGATCGCACCAAGCGCCGCAAGCTGCACGTTCTCGTCAGGGCCGGGGAGGACGCGAGACAGACCTTCATACGGTCCAATCTCCGTCTCGTCGTGTCCATCGCCAAGCGCTACAGCCACGCCCGACTTCCGTTCCTCGACCTTGTCCAGGAGGGAAACCTCGGTCTGATCAGGGCTGTGGAGAAGTTCGAGTATCGGAAAGGCTTCAAGTTCTCCACCTACGCCACGTGGTGGATTCGCCAGGCGATCACCAGGGCGATCGCCGACAAGAGCCGCACCATCCGAGTGCCCGTTCACATGATGGACACCATCACCCAAATGCACAGTGCCGAAGCCAATCTCACCAAGCGGCTGGGGCGCCTGCCCACAGACGAGGAGCTGGCAGAGGAGTCCGGGCTGACCGTGGAGAAGCTGCGCGAGGCGCGCAAAGTCGCGCCGGAGCCCGTGTCGATCTTCGAGCCGGTTGGCGAAGACAACGCCACACTGGGCGACTTCATCGAGGACGAAGAGGCGACCGCGCCCTTCGACCTGATCGCC
>JBFFIL010000280.1:0-2253 GCA_041556535.1 Acidimicrobiia bacterium
GCCTGTCCGACCGGTCGCTGCCCGCGCCGACTCCGGGCTCTATGTCATCTCGACATCTCGGGTGGCGCTCGCCAGGCTCGCAACCGGCTCGGTGATCGCCGCCACCGTGGTCCTCACAACGCAGTCGATTCCGACCGTCGCCCCTCTCCTGGCCTCTATCGCTTCAGTTCCGATCGTTGCCCTGCTCAGGAGAGACTCAGTCGTCACGAATGTGGGTCAGATTGCACAGAGAGGACACGTCGACGGCACTTCGGCATCCGACCCCGGGGCACAGACTCCCCAATCAGCGAGGCGCCAGCAAGTGGTGTGAGACGCCCCACTCTGTCCCGTCTTTGTATCGGAACATCTGCGAGCACGCCATGAAGAACATGCGCCATCGCTGCAACCAGAGGTCTACGTCTTCACCGTAAACAGGCTCGAGTATCTCCCTCACCCGAACGCGTGACTCGTCCATTTGCTGTAGCCAGGCCTCGAGTGTCTTCGAATAGTGGGTGCCCTCGATCCACCAACTGCGTTCGGCACGGAAATGACCCTTCGCGGCATCTGGAATCAACTCGGCGGACGGCATAAGTCCCCCTGTGAAGAATGTTCGAGCCATCCAGGATCCCGGGCCCGAAACCTCATATGGGTACTCGTGCCGTCGGTGTGCAAAGACGTGCACGAAGGCCTTTCCGTCGGAACGCAGCCAGGATCGAGCACGTCGGAAAAGCTCCCTGTGATTTCTCACGTGCTCCAGCATCTCGATGGACACAATCCGATCAAATGACTGCTCTGGCCGAAATTCGTTGATGTCCGCGGTGACGATCTTCAAGTTCTCCAGTCTCTGCTCACTCGCCAGCCGATCGATGTGCGCCTTCTGGCCTTCTGAGTTTGAGACGCCCACTATCTGGCTGTTGGGGTACCGCTCCGCGGCCCAGAGAGCGAACGACCCCCAGCCACAGCCAAGGTCGAGGACGGCCTGACCGTCTCTCAGGTCGGCGCGCTCCGCATACAGCTCGAGCATCGCTTCCTCGGCGGAATCGAGATCACCGACGTCGGGAGCCCAGTACCCGCTCGAGTATTTTCGACGAGCACCCAGCACGAGGTCGAAGAACGACCCCGGAATCTCGTAGTGCTGCTCGTTGGCGTCGTCTGTGTGGGTGGCTATCGGACCGGACCACAACTCCGTTCTCAGGCCGCTGATGGATTCGGGGAGACGCTCGCTCTCCGCCTTCAAGCGCGCTGAGATCACCCGGTTCATTCCGATGCGGATCAGATTGTCCGGTACCTGCCCGCCTTCTGCTGCGGACACTGCAAGCGCAGCGAGACTCCTGGGGCGAGCTTTCGTCACAGTTGACATGATGGACTATCCAGTCAAATCGGCGGTCAAATTGATGTCCGACTCTGTCAGGAGGGCCAGCCGTTCCCAAAGATTCTCGCGGTCACTGGCTGTCTCTCGCGTCGAAGAGACGAGGTGGGTCGGAACCGGGCGTCTGTCGAACCAGAAGGCCCCTGTCGACTGACCCGGTTCGGTAGCCGCCGCAAGCCAGACGATGGTATCCGCGCCTTGCTGTGGTGTTCTGAGCAGCGGTCGCATCACTCTGTCGAATCGTGGAAGTGAGGTGCGGACGCCCTGAGTGCGCGCCCATCCTGGATGCATCGAATGGGCTACCACCCCCGTCGGTATGTAGTGGTCGAAGTGCAGGCCGCCTACATTCGCCGTCTCCCGGAGGATGTCCCATATCTCAGTGGGCCCGAGACTCGGATCGGCCGCCTTTACCAACGCTGCAGCACCGGCCACAAACGGGGCCGAGAACGACGTCCCGCAGGTCCACTTCGTGGCATCGATGGTGTCCGATGCCGGATTGACCAGTGTGAAAACGCAGAACGGCGCATAGATCTGGACACTCCGGCTTCCCCCGGCGGTCCCGTGGTTCGAGCCGTCATGGAGCCAGGCATTGTCGGCATTCGTCCCCCCGACACAGATCGCGTATCTGCTCTCGCAAGGGATCACCAAGCGGTCCTCGTAGCAATGGTCGAACACGCACTTGCGCCCGTCCACGTCCTTGCTCTCATTCCCGGCCGAGGCGATGACGACCGCGCCGTAGTCCCTCATCGCCTTGAGATGCCGGTCGGCCGACGCCTCGTTGGCCGCCCTGAACGTCTTGACCTCCCAGCCGAAGCTCATGTTCACCACAGCGGGTCGCTCCTCCTCGACCATCCGCTTTATGTTCCTCATCTGGGTCCAGAAGTCGCCGCTGGACTGGACAGCCA
>JBFFIL010000281.1:0-2252 GCA_041556535.1 Acidimicrobiia bacterium
CGAGCGCCGGCTCGAATGAGGCGGGGGTTGCCCCCGTTATGTCGTTGGCTATCTCGTCCAGGGTGAATCCGACGGCGAGAAGGGCTGCGATCTTGGCTATCGGAAAGCCCGTGGCCTTCGAAGCCAGAGCCGAAGATCTGCTGACGCGTGGGTTCATCTCGATCACCAGCCGGCGACCGGTCGCCGGGTCGACGGCGAACTGGACGTTGGAGCCACCGGTCTCGACCCCGATCGCCTGGAGGACCTTGATCCCGTCGTCGCGCATCTCCTGGTATTCGCGATCGGAGAGCGTCTGGACCGGCGCGACCGTGATCGAGTCCCCCGTGTGCACGCCCATCGGATCGAAGTTCTCTATGGAACACACGACGACGGCGTTGCCCCGTCGGTCACGCATGACCTCCAGCTCGAATTCCTTCCAACCGAGCACCGACTCCTCGACCAGGATCTCACCGACGGGGGAAGTCGAGAGACCGTGTCGCGCCACTTCGAGGAAGTCCTCCTGTGAATCGGCGATCCCGGTTCCACCCCCTCCGAGGATGAACGATGGCCTCACCATCACCGGGTATCCGATATCGGAAGCGATCTCGAGCGCCTCGGCCATCGAGCGGGCGTAACCCGCCGTTGGGACGTCGAGGCCGACCGATTCCATCGTCTCCTTGAACCGGCCTCTGTCCTCCGCCCGGTCGATGGCATCGAGCCCGGCGCCGATCATCTCGACTCCGTAGGCGTCGAGGACCCCCCGACGGGCCAGGTCCGAAGCGACGTTGAGCGCCGTCTGCCCGCCCAGCGTGGGCAACAGCGCATCTGGCTGCTCTCTCGCGATGATCTCCGCCACGACGTCTGGAGTGATCGGCTCTATGTAGGTCGCGTCGGCAAACTCTGGATCGGTCATGATCGTTGCTGGGTTGGAGTTGACGAGGATGACTCTGTAGCCCTCGGCCCGGAGGACCTTGGCCGCTTGGGTCCCCGAGTAGTCGAACTCGCATGCCTGGCCGATGACGATTGGCCCTGATCCGATTACCAGGATGGACCTCAGGTCTCGCCGCGCCGGCATCAGATGCCCTCCTGAATGAGTCGATCGAATACGTCGAAGAGGCCTCGGGCGTCTCTCGGGCCCGGTGCGGCCTCCGGGTGATATTGGACGGAGAACGCCGGGACGTCCTCGAGGGACATTCCCTCCAGCGTGCCGTCGTTGAGGTTCTGATGTGTGGGCCTGAGGCCGCCGAACGCCGACTCGACCCGCTCCGGTAGGAGCTCTGGCCCGGCCAGTCCGATCCTCGCCGGCGCCTCTTCTCCCGCGAGGCCCCACAGATCGACGGCAAAGCCGTGATTCTGAGCCGTTATCTCGATTCGCCGGTCCTCCAGCCGCATCACCGGGTGGTTCCCACCGTGATGGCCGAATGCCAGCTTGTAGGTAGTGGCCCCCACGGCCAGCCCCAGTACCTGGTGACCGAGGCATATCCCGAACATCGGCACCTTGCCGAGGACTCCGCGAACGGTTTCGGCGGCGGCTTGGAGCGGCTCGGGGTCGCCAGGCCCATTCGACAGGAAGACGCCGTCCGGGCCGAGCTCGAGGATGGCTCGGGCCGATGTGTCCAGCGGGACCACCTCCACGTCGTAACCCCGCGCGGTCAGGTTCCGGGTGATGTCCTTCTTCATTCCGAAGTCAATGGCGACCACCAGACCCTTGCGCCGGCTCTCAGATTCGACCCGGTAGGGGGACTCGGTCGTCACGGTCGACGCCAGATCCAGTCCCTCCATCCGGGGGGCCGAGGACGCGGCCTCCAACGCCTCCTGCTCGGTCACCTCCGAGCCCATGGCCACAGGCATGGCCCCCCGATCCCGCAAATGCCTCGTCAGCCGCCTCGTGTCGATGTCGGCCACGGCCACAACGCCTGATGAGCGCAGATATTCGGCGAGACTCCCCTCCGAGCGCCAGCTGGAATCGCGCCTTGCAAGGGATCGCATCACGAACCCGGAGACCGCAGGCCCGTCGGATTGGCTGTCCGCCGGCGCCACCCCGTAGTTGCCGATGTGCGAGGCCGTCATGACCACGACCTGGCCGGCATACGAAGGGTCGGTGAGGATCTCCTGGTAGCCGGTCATCGAGGTGTTGAAGCAGACCTCGCCGTCCACTTCGCCGTCAGCCCCAAAGGCCTGGCCGGTGTAAACAGTGCCGTCTTCCAGAGCGAGCTTCGCCGGGCGGTTCATGGGCGTCTCTCGGGAGCAATCAGGTGCAGGCGGGAGGGAAC
>JBFFIL010000282.1:0-2243 GCA_041556535.1 Acidimicrobiia bacterium
GAACCGCCACGGAGCTCGGAGAAGCATGCCTCGGCCTCGCCGAGCACATCCAGGCACGCGACTTGCCCCTCACCGAGTCGATCGAGTTCGGCGACCCGTCACAGGTGACAGCGATCCTGGATTGGTTGGCCGAGCACGGGAATGTGTCGAGCCACGAGGCACTGGGCAGAAGAGTCTTCTGGCTCGACGACGAGCAGATGATCAGGGTCTCGTACTACCGGAATGTCGTCGTTCACTTCTTCGTCGAGCGCGCCATTGCCGAGATAGCGCTCACCTCGATGGCGCAAGAGGGTCTCACAGACCCCCAACTTGCCCGCGACCGGATGTTGCAGCTCAGGGACCTCCTCAAGTTCGAGTTCTTCTTCCCCGAGAAGGAGGAGTTCATCGATGGGGCGTCCGCAGACATTTCCATCGACGTGCCAGGTTGGGATGAGCTCCTCTCATCGTCGGGAGCCTTCGCCGTCATGGAGAAACTTGGGGCGCCCGTTTCCCACTGGGCGGCGCTTCCCATCCTCGACGGCTACCAGATCGTCGGCGATGAGCTGGAGCACTTGCGCAAACCCTTCGACGAGAAGAAGTTCCTCGCGGCGTGTATGGCGAGGGCGCGTATGTACCGGATCGAAGGTCGGCTCATCTCGGGTGAGAGTGCCAGCCAGGTTCTGTTCAAGTCGGCCCTGCGACTGGCCGCCAACCGCGGGTTGCTGGACGAATCAGATGACGTGAGAACACGCAGAGCGCGATTCGCGGAAGAGGTGAGAGCGGCGAGGGAGCTCGCCGCCTCGGGCCTCTAGGAGGTCTTGTTGAACTTGCGCCTGGCCTCTTCGACCATCTCAGCGGAGGTCTTGCGCCTCGAGTCTCCGGTATCGATGACAACGGGCTCGACGGATGCGGGCTCGTCGTCATCCCCGACCCGAAAGGCGCCCAGAGCCTCCTCCAGGTCGGCCTGGACCTTGGCGCGGTCGGGCAACTTCGTCTCGGCCCGTTGCCTGGGAGGGCGCGGGTCGGCGGGCTGAGGGCGACGCGGCTCGGGAGGCCGGGGCCCGGACTCCTGCGCGGTTTCCCCCGAGGACGTCCTCCTGGCACGACGAGTCGAGGCGCGGCCGGCGAAGATGAGGATGATCGCCGGGAAGAAGAGCGCTCCGGCAGCCTCACCGCCAAAGCCTCGCCCCACTATCGAAAAGATGAAGAGGCCATATCCGAGGGTGGTCAGGACCTTCCCCAGCCGACTGCGATCGGGTTCCATTCGCCCTATTCAACCAGGGTCTGCGTCGCTACCCGGGTCGGGTGATGGCGACCCTCAGCCTCCACGCGGCGAGGACGAATAGCACCCCTGCATAAGCCGCTAGGACTCCCAACTCGGTGAGGATGTCCCCAACGCCTCCACCCCGCCTTATCAACTCTGAGTAGGCGTCGAGAGCCCAGGCGTGCGGGGTGAGGTGGGCGACCCGCTGCAAGCTGTCGCCGAAGAACTCGATCGGCAACATCGAGCCGCCCAAGGCTGCGAGCCCGATGCTGGCGATGATCCCGATGCCGGCAGCCTGCTGGTCGTTCGAGAACACGGAGCCGATCAACACTCCCGCTCCCGCGCCCACGGCGGAGAAGGTGATGAGTACGAGCGCCGACCCGAGTGGGTCTCCCCAGTTGACGCCGAAGATGACCCAGGAGAGCAAAACGATGTACAGCCCTTGGACCATCGCCGTCCCGAACCGGCCAAGGGACTCGCCGAGGACGATCGTGCCCGTGGAAGTCGGCGTGGAGAGCATCCGGGAGCTGATCCCCAGCTGGCGGGTCTGGATGAGAACGGCGGAGCCGGCCATGGCTGTTAGGAAGACGAACAGGACGAGTTGCTGCGGAGCTCCCAGATCGAACCGGCCGAACGACTCGGGGAACAACGATTCGCCCACGGCCGTGACTTCGACGTTCATTGTCGGCGCGAAGGCTTCGGCAGCGATTGCGGTCTCGAGAGCCTGAGAGAAGGAGACCCCTGCCTCTTCGCTCGCGAACTGGGCCGCTCCCACCGGTTTCATGACATCTGCGATCGCAGACCCGAGAATGGCCTGAAGCTGGGGGCCGGCACCGTCCGGCCGGGCGACGAAGCCGATCTCGATGCGGGTCCCCTCCGCCGCCAGCCCGTCCATGTTTTCCGGAAGGAAGAGGCCGGCCTGTACGTAGCCGCGCTCGATGTTCGTCTTCAGCTCGCCCTGGCTCGGGAACACTCTCACATCGAGGTCCTCCCTGGCCTC
>JBFFIL010000283.1:0-2228 GCA_041556535.1 Acidimicrobiia bacterium
CCGGGAGCAGCGAAGTGCGCGGCCTGCTGGCGCTGATGCTCCTACAGCACTCACGGCACCGGGCCCGAACCGACGAATCAGGCGAGGTCGTGCTTCTGGCGGATCAGGATCGATCCATGTGGGACCACGACTTGATCGCCGAGGGTCTCGACATCGCTTCGGCCGCGGGTGACGGCCCTTATGCGCTGCAAGCATCCATCGCGGCATGCCATGCGCGGTCGCCGACGTGGGAGGGCACCGATTGGGTCGGAATCGTCGGTCTCTACGACCGACTGCTGGATGCCACCGGATCACCAGTCGTCTCTCTCAATCGGGCGGTTGCGGTGAGCCTGAGCTCAGGACCGAAGGCAGGACTCGCGGCGCTGGACGGTGTAGACCTCGACGGGTACCACGCCTTTCACATGTCCCGGGGGGAGATGCTCAGAGCCTCCGGGGATCTGGAGGCCGCACGATCGGAGTTCGACAGGGCACTCCAGATCTCGACCAATGACGCGGAGCGAAGGCTGGTAGAGAGCCGGATCGCTTCGATGAACTAGAGCTGGAAGACCGCAAGCCCCTCTTCGAGCGCCTCCGGGGAGTCGACGGAGAACCAGCTTCGACCGTCCTCACCCCATTTGGCCCAGTCTTCGGGGATCACCGCGTGGAACGCGACCCGGTCGAGAAGACTCTGGATCGAACCTCCCGACCCTGCTTCCTCCACTGCCGCCTCAGCGATCGCGGTCGGGTAGACGGCGCAGGTCACCTGTCTGACGCCGTGGTCGTCGACGGGGACAACGGGTAGGCCGTCGGAGCGCTCGAGCAGCTTGCCGAGAGTCGCGGCCCGAACGAAGGGGTGGTCGACCGCCACGACGACGACAAGGTCCTCCCCGGCGCGCGATAGGGCAGTGGCGATTCCGGCAAGAGGGCCATCGGCGTGCACCGAGTCTGGCCAGCACTCCCACCCGTCGCGGTGGGGGCCCAGAAGGATGGCACGGTCTGATACGGCAGAGACAGCGGCGCCGACCATCTCCAGCATCGTCGAGTCCCGGACCATGACGTCGGCCTTGTCCTGGCCCATTCGAGTGCTGCGGCCACCGGTGAGAACTGCTCCTAGAGCGGTCACAAGCCAAGCGTAGGTCGGACTAGGCGTCCCGAAACACATCCGGAGGGATGGGTTTCTGCTCGCGTCGGCGGGCGGCCAGCCCGGAGAGGTACTGGTTGGGGAAGTGGTGCCCGGTGTAGCCGAGATCGATCGCGGCGTTGAGGGTCCAATAAGGGTCGATCAGATGCGGCCTTGCCAGGACACAGAGGTCGGCCCGCCCCGCGACGAGGATGTTGTGGACGTCGTCGATCGACGACACGGCGCCGACGGTCATCGTGGCGATCCCGACTTCGTTCCGGATGCGGTCCGAGAAAGGCGTCTGATAGAGCCGCCCGTAGTCCGGGTCTGCGAGATCACTCGTCTGACCCGTCGAGACGTCTATGAGGTCGCATCCTCGAGCGGCCAGGGCCCGGGCGAAGACGACTGCGTCGTCTCCGTCGAATCCGCCCGTCACCCAGTCCGTGGCCGAGATTCTCACCGAGATGGGGCTCTCCTCGGGCCAGACCGCGCGGACCGCCGCGAAGACCTCGAGAGGGAATCGCATCCGGTTCTCCAGCGATCCGCCATAGGTGTCCGATCGCTGGTTGGCCAGCGGCGTCAGAAAGCTGGACAGGAGGTAGCCGTGAGCCATGTGCAACTCGAGCATGTCGAATCCGGACTCCGCCCCGAGCTGGGCCGCTCGCACGAACTGGGCCCGCACACTCTCCAAGTCCTCCGTCGTCATCTCGCGAGGTATCTGGCTGTCGGGCCGGTAGCGGATGGGAGAGGGGGACATGATCTCCCAGTTGCCCGTCTCGAGCGGGTCGTTGTCGCCCTCCCACATCAGTTTCGTGGAGCCCTTCCGGCCGGAGTGTCCGATTTGGAGCCCGATCTTTGACTCGCTGTTCGCATGCACGAAGTCGACGATCCTTCGCCAGTGCCCGGCCTGCTCCTGGGACCAGATGCCCGTGCACCCCGGGCTGATCCGTCCCTCCGGCGACACACAAGTCATCTCCGTCATCACGAGCCCTGCCCCACCCACCGCGCGGCTGCCGAGATGGACGAGATGCCACTCGTTGGGCAGTCCGTCCAGCGAGTAGCTGTCGCCTTCGACGGCGACCAGCGGTGCAGGGGCCTGTCCGGCGGCCGACAGCGCGACGCGACCTTC
>JBFFIL010000284.1:0-2166 GCA_041556535.1 Acidimicrobiia bacterium
GTGGGGAGTGTCCTCGGCGCGCCCCGGACCCGTCAGGCAATGATCGATGACCGGGTCCTACCCCGGGTTCTGGGTAAGGGCTGGTCGCGTATCTCCGGCCCCGGCGCCCCCCTGCTCATAACTGCAGGCTTGGCTCTGACGGCGGTCGCGCTGGGAGATCTGAACGCAGTCGCACCGGTCCTTACGATCTTCTTCCTGACGACGTACGGCACCGTCAATCTCGCGGCGGGGCTCGAGAGCCTGTCCGGCGACCCGTCTTTCCGCCCCACTCTCTCTGTGCCGTGGTGGGTGTCGCTGACCGGTGCAGTCGGCTGCTTCCTTGTCATGTATCTCATCAACCCGATCGCTCTGTTGATCGCGATAACCGTCGAAGTCGGCGTGTACGTGATGATGAAGCGCCGGGCCCTGACCGCGCCCTGGGGGGACCTTCGCCGCGGAGCCCTCTTGTCATTGATACGCCGCACCACGGTCCAACTGCGCGGTCTCCCGATCGATCCGCGCAACTGGCGACCCAACGTCCTTCTCTACGCGGACGAGGTGGAACGCCGGTCCAACCTCATTCGCTTCGCCTCCTGGCTCGTGCAGGATCGTGGGATTCTCACCGTGTCTACTCTCAAGCGGGGGAGTCTCGAGGAGCACGCCGGGTCGATCGGAGAGCAGACCGCCCTTCTCAACCGCGAGTTGGAGACCCTCGGTGTGACCGCGTTCGGAGAGGTGGACATCGTCTCCGACTTCGAGGAGGGGGCCATCGCCGTTGCGCAGGCGAACGGGATAGCCGGCATCGAGTCGAACACCGTGATGTTCGGCTGGGCCAACTCACCGGTGCACCAGGCCACCACCTTGCGGGTGATCGAGAGGCTCAGTCTTCTGGGCAAGTCGGCCGTCATCTGCCGGATTTCACCGCGAGGCCTCCTCCCGACGCCGAGAGCGATACATGTTTGGTGGGGGGGCCTACAGGAGAACGGAGACATGCTGGTCCTGTTCTCACACCTCCTCGCACAGAACACCGAGTGGCGTCGTGCGGAGATCACCATCAACAGCATCGCCACGACATCGATGATGCAGACTCACACACTGGAGTCTCTGCGACGGCTGACGCGGGCCGCTCGGATCGAGGCCAACCTCGACGTCGTCATCAAGCCACCCGACACGAAGGTCCAGGACATGATCGTCGACCGCTCGAAGGATGCGGACGTCGTCTTCATGGGTCTTCGCAGAATCGTGATCGGCGAGGAGAGCAACTATGCCGAGCGCCTCAACACTCTCTCGAACGGCCTGGGGAACGTCTTGTTCGTCCGCAACTCGGGGATTTTCAGGGGCCAGCTACTCGGCTCCACGAAGGAGCACTTCGGATAGACGATCAGCCGTAGGGAGACTCGTCTGTCGTCTGGTGGAACACCCGTCGGGCCTTGCCGACCTCTTGACGAGGCAAGGTCCCCGGATCGCGCAAATCGACTCCTACCCGGATCCGCACCTGCTCGCCAAGAGTCTTCACAACCCGATCGCGGATCTCGTCTCTCCGGGGTGTCAGTGCCGCGTCAGCCAGCTCTGCCACCACACGCAACTCGCGGAGCGTCTCCCTTTCGTCGACGATGATCCCGTATTGGCCGCCGATGGCTTCGTCTTCCAGCAGGGCGGCCTCGATCGCCCGCGGGAAGACGTTTATTCCCCGGATGATCAGCATGTCGTCGACTCTTCCCATGAGGCGGGCGATTCTCCGGAATGTCCGGCCGTCGGGTCCGGGCCCGTCTACGAAGCGTGTGAGGTCGCGGGTCCGGTAGCGGAGGACCGGCTGACCCTCCTTGGTGAGTGTGGTCAGAACCAGTTCGCCGACCTCGCCGTCCGCAAGCACTTCCCCGGTCTCGGGGTCGACGATCTCGGGATAGAAGTGATCGTCGAAGACGTAGAGGGCCCCCTTGGACTCCGGGCTCTCCATGGCCACGCCCGGTCCCATCACCTCCGACAGGCCGTAGATGTCGACTGCCTGGAATCCTCCCCCCCAGACCTCCTCTATCCGCTGTCTCATGCCCTCGGACCACGGCTCGGCTCCGAGGATTCCGTATCGGACCTTCAGCCGATCCCTCACACCCGACTCCGCGGCCCGTTCGCCGAGCAGCAGGGCAAACGATGGAGTGCAGGCCAAACCATCGGCCCCCAGGTCCTCCA
>JBFFIL010000285.1:0-2150 GCA_041556535.1 Acidimicrobiia bacterium
CCTTCGGTCCTCGGGGACTTCCCCCGACGGCCGCGCGGCAGAGGCAGTTGAGTTGGTAGTGGACAGGCGTCGCCGGGATGGCCGCTGGCCGATCGGCCCCCACTATTCGGGGGAGACATTCTTCCGAATGGAATCAGGGCACGAGGGTGGCAGGTGGAACACGCTCCGAGCCCTACGGGTGCTGGCGTGGTGGGAGTCATAGGATCGGGACGTGTTTCCGATACGAGACGTCAACCCGACTCGGATCAAACCGGTTGTCACGGTCGGGTTCATCCTCGCCAGCCTGTTCGTCTACTTCTTCGTTCAGGCCCAGTCCACGGACGAGGTCAGCTTCCTCTACGAGCGCGCCGTCATCTCCTGTGAGGTCACGACAGGCTCGCCCCTCAGCTTCGACGAGGCGTTCCAGAATGTCTGCCGGTCCGGCTCGGAGGCGCCGATGTTCCCCGACAAGAACCCGTTCCTCGCCGCGGTCACGTCGATGTTCCTCCACGGCTCGGTGTTCCACGTTCTGTCCAACATGTGGTTCCTGTGGATCTTCGGCAACAACGTGGAGGAGGCCTTCGGCCGCGTCCGGTACGTAGCGATGTACCTGGCCTCGGGGATAGCTGCCACGGTCACATTCGTGGTGATGAATCCGGATTCGACCATCCCGCTGGTCGGTGCGTCCGGTGCGATCGCCGGTGTCCTGGGGGCGTACGCGGTGCTGTTCCCGACCCATCGCGTCCAATCGCTCGTGGGTTACTGGCTGTTGCCGGTGCCGGCCGCGATCTTCCTGGGCATCTGGTTCATCCTCCAATTCAACGTCGGGGTGCCGAACGTTGCTTGGGAGGCTCACGTCGGCGGGTTCGTCTTCGGCTTCGCGTTGGCCTTGTTCTCGAGACGCTCGCTGCTACGGAGGGTGGCCGCGTGAAGGACTCGCCTGGAGTGCCGGTGGAGAGCCACGTCGACCGTTTGATTCGTGAAGCGATGGAGAGGGGCGAGTTCGACCATCTCGAAGGGGAAGGGAAGCCGATCAGGGGCGCGGGCACCACTGACGACGAGTACTGGTGGCTGCGGGAGTGGGTCAAGCGGAACGTCTCCCAGGATCGGGACGTCGACTCAAAGCCCGAGTAGCCCCGAGTAGATCTGGTAGCCGACGGCGTCGTAGCTGTAGAAGGTCACCGAGTCCAGACTCTCAGGATGGTCTTCGACCCATGTCGCGACGGCTTCCGTAGCGACGACAGCGGCCCTCCGGGGCGGGAAGCCGAAGATGCCTGTGGAGATGTTGGGGAAGGCGACCGAGCGACTGCCCAGGCTGGATGCCAGGTCGAGGCTCGCCCTGTAACACGACGCGAGCAGGTGGTCGGATTCATCCGGATCGGCTTCACCCCAGATTGGGCCGACGGTATGGATGACGTGGTTGGCGGCAAGCGCCCCCGCCGTGGTGGCAACGGCGGCTCCGGTGTCCAATGGCCCCAGCCGAGCGGTCTGCTCGGTGATCTCCGGCCCTCCGGCCCTCCGGATGGCCCCGTCGACTCCGCCGCCCGGCATCAGGCTCCGGTTGGCGGCGTTGACGACGACATCGACCTTGGCCTCGGTGATGTCACCTTGGACGAGTCTTATCGCTGTCACGAGGCGGATGATCCCAGACAGCCGGGGAATCCCTGCTGAACCTCCCGTGTTCTCCTCGCCATGGACATTGCCGGCCTCCTCGAGCATCGCAAGGACAAGGACGCGTTCTTCGGTGAGAGCCACCACTCGCCGCTCACCGAGGTGGGCCGACGGGACTTCGACGGCCTCTCCTACTACGAGCCGAATGCCGATCTGGTGTTCACGCTGGAAGCCACGCCGGCCGACGGGACGGTGGTGAGGGTCCAGACGAGTGACGGTCAGGAGCGCGAATACAAGAGGGACTCGACGGTCGAGTTCACGGTGGACGGTGTGGCGACCCGGTTGACGCTCTACTCCACCGGCCATCCCGGCTTCTTCATCCCGTTCCGGGACAAGACGTCCGGTCAGGGGACCTACGGCGCGGGCCGGTACCTGGACATAGATCCCAATCCCGACGGGACCGTGACCATCGACTTCAACCTCGCCTACAACCCCTACTGCGCCTACAACGAGGCCTATTCCTGCCCCCTCCCACCCCACGAGAACTGGCTCCAGGTCCC
>JBFFIL010000286.1:0-2135 GCA_041556535.1 Acidimicrobiia bacterium
ATCCGCTGGCTGACAACGCTTCACGCGATCACGAGCGAGCGAGTGATCTACAGGGCCGGGCTCGTCTCCAAGAAGGGAAAGGAGATCCCACTCGAGAACGTGAATGACGTTGCGTTCACCCAGACGATGGTCGAGCGAGTCTTCGGGACAGGGGACCTGCTGATCGAGTCGGCGGGGACCCATGGGCAGAGCCGCTACCGGGACATTCCGAAGCCCGAAGAGGTCCAGTCCCTCATCTATACCCAGCGAGAGGCTAGGAAGCTGGCCCTGGAGGGCCGCCCCGCCGACTCGCCCGAGTCGATAGCGTCACAGTTGATGCGACTCGCACGTCTCCACGACGAGGGAAAGCTCACGGACGACGAATTCGAGTCGGTGAAGGCCAGGCTGATAGGAGGCGACTGATGCCGCACATGCAGGACGACTTCCCGCTCCTGATGTCAACGCTCTATGACCACTCGGTGTGGATTCACCCCGACCAAGAGATCGTCTCGGTGGAAGCGGACCGGTCCATGGCCAGGTCGACCTACGCCTCGACCGATGTTCGTGTCCGAAAGCTGGCATCCGCGTTCGACGCCCTCGGCTTGGAGATAGGCGATGCCGTCGGCACCTTCGCCTGGAACAACCAGCGGCATCACGAGATCTACTGGGCCACCGCGAATTCGGGTCGCATCTGTCACACGATCAATCTTCGCTTGTTCGCCGATCAGATCGTCTACATCGCGAACCATGCCCGGGACAAGGCCCTCTTCGTGGACCCGGACCTGGTCCCACTTGTAGCGCCCCTGGTCGACGAGCTGGAAACCGTCGAGAGCTTCGTGGTCATGGGCCCTCAGGCATCCGAGGATCTTCCCGGGTCGTTGGCGTACGAAGATCTGATCGCCGATCAGGCCGAGCACGGGAAGTGGCCCCGGCTCGACGAGCGCTCGCCGATGATGCTCTGCTACTCCTCCGGCACGACCGGGAACCCGAAGGGGGTCGCCTACACGCAGCGCTCCACCTACGTCCACACCATCTCCAACCTCGCCAACATCGCGATGGAGCCAACCGACAATGTGCTTCCTGTCGTTCCGATGTTCCATGCGGCTGCGTGGGGCTACCCATTCGAGGCGGTGACGCGCGGGGCCAAGCTCACCTACCCGGGCCCTGACCTCTCGCCCTCCGCCCTGGTCAAGCTGTTCTCCGATGAGAGGGTCACGTTCAGCGCCGGCGTTCCCACGGTCTGGCTCGGGGTCAAGCAGTACCTCGAGGCGAACCCTGACATCGACCTCTCGTCGATCCGGGCCTTCCTCTGCGGCGGCTCCGCCGTCCCCAGGTCGCTGATCGAGTGGTATTGGACGGCCAAGGGGATCCGACTGATCCAGGGGTGGGGGATGACCGAGACCAACCCGATCGCCTCGACTTCGGTCCTCAAGCCCCATATGGAGGACTGGGAGCTCCAGGACCAACTCGACCGACTCGAGACGGCGGGCATACCGGTCGCCGGCCTCGAGATCAAGATCGTGGACGAGGACGACAACGAGCTCCCCCACGATGGCGAGGCTTTCGGCGAGCTCCTGATCCGGGGCCCGTGGATCGCCGCTGAGTACTACAAGGACGATCGAACGGCCCAGTCGTTCGTCGACGGGTGGCTTCGAACTGGCGACGTGTGCAAGATCACACCGGAGGGGTACATAAAGATCACCGATAGGGCCAAGGACGTGATCAAGTCGGGGGGGGAGTGGATCTCGTCTCTCGACCTCGAGAACGAGCTCATGGCCCATCCCGGAGTGGCAGAGGCGACCGTTGTCGGTTTGAAGCACGTGAAGTGGCAGGAGCGCCCTGCTGCCTTCGTCGTCAGGGCGGAAGGTTCCGAAGTGGGGGAGCCCGAGTTGATGGCGCACCTCGATCAGCGAGTGGCCAAGTGGTGGCTTCCGGACAGGATCGTGTTCATCGACGAGATCCCCAAGACGGGCACCGGCAAGTTCGACAAGAAGGTCGTCAGGGACCAGTACGCCGACCTCTTGATGGAGCAGTAGGGAGATCCCGAGAAGCCGGCCCTCCCCCGGGCGGCGATCCAACCCCCGGTGCCGGAACACACCTGGCTTGGCCCCGTGCACCGGTCGGCTTATAGGGTGGGAGCCGATGAGCACCGAGCA
>JBFFIL010000287.1:0-2097 GCA_041556535.1 Acidimicrobiia bacterium
AACTCCCAGTACCCCTCGAGATGGCCCAGCGAAGCGGGCACCAGGACAACCGGGGGACCGTCACCGAAGTCCTGATAGGCGATACGAACACCGTCATCTGCGATGACGAACCGGACCTCAGGCACATCCATGCAGAGAAACTACCCGTTGCTCGGTGTTCCACTCTCCACCCTTGCGGGCCGAAAAACTCGGCCGTCGTCGCTTTAGCCTCTCACCGTGTCCGCCTTGCAAGGAGGTTCGTCGTGGCGCAGATGTGGAAGCCGGTGAAGCGAGTGGCCGACTCGGCACTGGGGGCCTTTGGCCCAGGGACCTTCGGTCGAAGGGCCGAAGCCTTTGCGAGCGTGTTTGGGACTCCGGGGTTCCTCATGGGTCAGACTCTCTTCGTTCTGGCGTGGATAGCCGTCAATGGCGTGGCCGTGGCATATCGGTGGGACCCGTATCCCTTCATCCTGCTGAACCTGATGTTCTCCCTTCAGGCGGCCTATGCCGCCCCTCTGATCCTCCTGGCTCAGACCCGCCAGGCCGAGCGGGAGAAGCTGTTCAACGACTCCGACCAAGCTCAACGAGAGGCAATAGCTAAGGCCACCCTCACCAACCAACAGGAAGTCTTGGCCATTCTCCGGCAGTTGCTGGACAAGGTCGACGGAGACACAGAGGTCACCCGCCAGATCCCCCCTTCGCAGGATGAAGACTCGGCCTGACGCGGGACACGAGGTTCAGTCGTCCGGGCCTCGCGTGGGATCCCGGTGCGGCGCGACCTGGTCGCTCAGCGGTGCGACCAAACGCCAGTCGACGAGGATGAGTCAAGGGCCAGGGCGAGGCAATCCACTTTGACTCGCCCTAGCGTGACCACATGGAGCATCCATCCGTAACAGGGCATTACACGACGGCATCGAACACGTCGTTCTCGATCGTCGAGAGCGAGGGGCGGATCTGGCTGAGTCAGCCAGCCATCCCGGACGAGTACAGCCCTGAGTTGGTCTGGGTAGGGCCGACCGAGTTGAAGATCACCTCGGGCCCGGTCGCCGGGGGTGTGATAGCGGTCGAGGCCAGCGAGGGCGTAGCTCTCGGGGGCCTCCTGAACGGGTCGCTCCCCGTGACCCGTGTCGAGGACCCTCCCGGGTTCACTCCTGGAGAGGGTCTCACTGCGCCTGAGTACCACGATGATCCCGAGCGCGATCGGCGTTTCGAAGAGGCGTGGGACGCCCACCAAGAGGGGTCTGCGCTCACCGCGCCCGACCCCTACGCCGTCCACGAGCTCGTTCAATGGCTGATGTACCGGGACGAATTCATCTTCCACGGGTCGGGCAAGGCCGACATCGAAGTGTTCGAGCCTCGACGGTCTTCTGTCGAGCTTATGAACTACGCCGGCCATGGCAACCTCGGAGCCGTCTACGGGACGCACAACGGCCTCTGGTCCATGTTCTTCGCAGTGGTCGATCGGGATCGTCTCCGAGGTTCGATCCGAAATGGCTTCGCATCGTATGTGTCGCGGGTGACCGGTGAGTCTGCTGACCTCTATCAGTTCTCTGTGTCCGAGACGAGTCTCCCGGACCGTCCATACTCGGCGGGCGCCGTTTACGTGCTTCCCAGGGATACCTTCGAACGGATCCGGTTTGGTGGGGACGGCCCGTACACCAACGAGTGGGGATCCACCGAGAGGGTGAAGCCCCTTGCAGTCATCCATGTGGAGCCCGAGGACTTCCCGTTTCTGGAGGACATCGGCGGACACGACGATGGTGAGCTGATGCGGCTCCAGGAAATTGCCGACGAGGTGTTTGGGAATGTCGAGTCGGTGACGCGGATCGACCAGGGGTTTCGACTGACACTCTCCGGCGATGTTGATCGAGCCGTCCTCGAAGAGTGGCTCGATTTGGGGCGCAAGTTCTTCCCGGACATGACGAGGGACATCGTGGACGAGCGGACCGTTGAAATGACGGGCCCGCCGGCATTGGTTCACCCAATTGCCTCGCGCGCTGCTGCAGCTCAACTCCATCACTACCTTTCAGCCCGACAGTTCCACCGATGCCGGCAATCGGATTTACAATGAATCCCAATTTTCTTGCTGGAGTGCGCATGCGATCCGCAATGGCCGTC
>JBFFIL010000288.1:0-2075 GCA_041556535.1 Acidimicrobiia bacterium
ATACCGATCACGGCCATGGTGAAGTCCCCATTGGCCAGCTGGGCCAGGGTGGGCATGTGCTTGGAAGTCATGGGATCACATCGGTATTCGGCAGTGACTCTTGACCAAGTTACATGCCATGCCCGCAACAGCTGGGCATTCTTTGGCGAGGCGAATCCAGCGACTCCAGTTGGGGCCATGCGAAACTACGCGGCGTATTGGGTCGTCGTGACCTTGTGCCGATAGAGGTGTGATGGAAATCAGTTACTCCAACCAAGTCGACATCTCGGTGGTCTTGCCGGTCTACAACGAGGTGACACATCTGGAGTGCGAGGTCAATCGGATCAGTAAGTCGTTGGCCGATTCGGATTTCACCTTCGGGATAATCGTCGTCGACGACGGATCCAGCGACGGGTCCGGCGAGCTCGCGGAAAGCCTCGATGGCGTCGAGGTGATCCGTCTTCAGGCCAACCGGTGGTCAGGGTCTGCTCGCAAGTACGGAACGATGGCGGCAAGAGGCGAAGTCGTCGTTTGGACCACGTCGACATGACCTATCCCAACGACACAATCCCCGATCTGGTCAGGCGGATGGAAGGATGCGACAAAGTCGTCGGAGCAAGAAGGACGGAGGAGGGGATGTCCGCTTCCTAAGAAGGCCGGCCAAGTGGCTGATCCTGCGGTTGGCCTCCTACCTGGCCAGAACCGAGATACCTGACTTGAACTCCGGCTTTCGGGCTGTCAGGAGGTCGGTGGCCCACCAGTTCCTCTATCTGCTTCCACGCGGGTTCTCTTGTGTGACCACCCTGACGATGGCGTTCTTGTCGAACGGCTATTCGATCAACTACCAGCCGATCGACTATGCGCCTCGGGCACGTAGGTCGAAATTCCACTGGAGGAGCGACACGAGGCGGTATCTGCTTCAGGTGGTTCGGATGGTGCTCATGCATGAGCCGATCAGGTTCTTCGGCCCGCCGGCCCCGCTGCTTGGGTTGGTTGGCACCGCAAATCTCATCTTCGACTTGTTCGACAAGAACTTCAGAGTCGGCACCAACACGATCGTCGTACTCGGGGCCGCAGCGGCGCTGGGGCGATTGGACTGATCGCCGACCTCATGGTCCAACTCAACAAGAGAGGCCACGACGTCGTCCCGGCCACCGTCGGACAACGGGTCACTCCCGGTGGCGGAGCCCCCAGCTAGTCGGCGGGCCTCAGACGATCGGCCATCGCCAGCACGGTGAGCCCAAACACCAAGAACCAATAGTTGGCGAACGCCTGAGACGAGAAGATGAAAGTCCCGCTCAGCGCCACGGCCATTGCGAGAAGGAACGATCCTGGTGTGGTAGACCTGCGGCCCAGGGCCAACGCCAGGCCCGCCCCCACCCCGAGACCGAGCCAGAAAGGCGGGTCCCAGGCCACATCGAATAGCGAGAGAAGCCCCACGAGATTGCTGCTGTCGGTCCGTGGGGGCGTGGATGCGTGAAAGGCAACGGTCGACGACCAGTAGGCCTCGAAGTCGATGAGAAGGGCGGCGCCGACCGTCGTGATGACGATGGCGACCGCTACGGCAATCCGAGTCTTCCATTTCAGGTCCCGATGGAGAAGTAAGAGAGGTGCGGTCACCACGAAATACTGCTTCGAAGCCAATGCGAGCCCCAGTCCGGTGCCGGACGTAGCGGGGCGACGCCATAGCGACCAACCGATGGTGATGAGGAGGAGGGTGAGCGGTTCGGTCCAGGCGGCACGCAAGACCAGGGGCCAGCCGGGTACCGACGCCAGCACGAGCATCAGATAGAGCCGGGTGTCATCGAGGCGACGGGTTGCCGACACCCCCAGGATGGCCAGGACCGCGAGCCACGCACCCAGGCTGATAGCGCGCGGGTCCGAGACAAGCCACTCCCCGGCCGCGTATACGACCATGGTGACCGGGGGATACACATAGCCGACGATCTGGTCGCCGGGCTCAGCTCTTGGGGAGCCGTCGTCAAATTCGTGTCGTTAGCCGGCAAAATCGCGTCCACTTGAAACGGCGGCAAATTGCCGGTCGCGCCGAAGATGTTCAGAACGTATTCGCCGAATCCTCCCCCCGCGATGACGCG
>JBFFIL010000289.1:0-2061 GCA_041556535.1 Acidimicrobiia bacterium
CGGCACCGCCGAACAGGCCATTCGAGGCCTGGGGCTCACCAGGGTGCGCTTCGCCGTGGTCGACACCGCGACTGCGCTCGGCTGGATGGCGTGGGCTGGAGCATCCGGAGGGGCGCACGGGAGGAGACGCGGCGCGGCAGCCGGTCGGTACGCGACATGGTGGGTGCTGGCGACCATAACCGACCTCGACTGGCCACCAGACCCGGACGAGTTGGGCAGGCTCGCCATCGGTCTGAGATGGCTCTGGTTCGATGACGGCGCGCCAGCCACGGGTTGGGCTCTCCGTATCGCGGTCGAGGACCCCGGCTCTGGACTCTCCTGGGCGGTCGCCGCGGTGGACGCCGCCGACTAGCGACTAGGCGACCTGGACAACACGTGTATGCCACCCCGTGGCCCCGTCCGGAGGCGTAGGTCTCCTCCGCTCGTCCTGGAGAACGCCGTCACCGTCGGTGGCCCGAACCCGGACCTGGTGAGAGCCGGGCTGGGGCTCCCACCGCACCTGCCACTGAACCCACGCGTTGATCGATAGAGGCTCGGACAGCTCAGCCTCGACCCAGGGCTGGTCTTCGCCCAGCTGGACCTCCACCTTCGCGATGCCCCTCGTCGGCGCCCACGCCACTCCGGCTACCGCCAGCGGACCTGCCGCGACCCGCTCGGATTCCCTAGGGGTATCGATCCTGCTCTGAGTCTTGATGGGCCCCTCTTTGGCCCAACCTCTCGGTATCCAATAGGCATCGAACTCGTCCCAGCCTGCCAACTCGATTTCGGAGAGCCACTTCGTCGCGGACACATATCCGTAGAGCCCGGCCACGACCAGCCTCGCGGGAAACCCGTGCTCGAACGGGAGCGGTTCACCGTTCATCCCCACCGCGACGAGCGCCTCACGCCCGTCAAAGGCGGCGGCGAGCGGGAAGCCCACGGTGAAGTCGTCTACCGATCGACCGATGATCTGCTCCGCGTTGGCGTCCACACCGGCGCGGTTGAGGAGGTCGCTGAGAGGTATACCTTGCCACCGGGCGTTTCCCACGAGACCGCCCCCGACTTCGTTGGACACACAGGAGAGCGTCACGTCCCGCTCCACCATTCGCATGTCGAGCAGGTCGAAGTAGCTCAGCGAATACGGGTGCTCGACACGCCCGGTGATGCTCAGGGTCCAGTCTTTGAGGTCGACACGGGGAACCGAGAAAGCAGTGTCGATCCGGTAGAAGTCCGTGTTGGGGACGATGATCGGGCTGAGGCCTGCCACCTTCAGGTCCGCAGCCGGGGAAACCGCCGGAAGAATGTCGGCCGCGCTTGGCAACACGACTTCCGACCTCCCAGAGGCGACTCTCTTCGCGCCTTCGACCAGGACTCGGCCGACAGTCGCCGCCACGGCGGATATTCCGACAACGGCTCCGGCACCGACCAGAAAGGCTCGGCGGGAGGCGTCGGGCTCCCCCGGCTCCTCGGTGATGCCGAGTCCGAGCAGCCACTGCAGGACACCTATCCCGCCGATGGCCGCGGCGCCTGCGGGCACTATGGCGATGCCAAGGGAGACCTGCGGATCGGCAGATGTGGCAAGTGCCGCCAGGATCCCGAAGCCGATGAACACGGCTACGGCAAGACCGAAGACGCGCCTGGCGAACCATCCCACCGCAGCGCCGACCAAGAGCGTCACAGCAGCGATGCCGATGAGGAGCACGAGCTTGTCCGCGGTGCCGAACGTCGCAATCGCCCACTCCTTGACCGCCTCAGGCGTGTTGTCGATCACGAAATTCCCCAGTCCCTCGATAAGGGAGGGAATGCCTGAGACGAGGCCGGCCGCCGTCTCGGTGAGGGCAAGCCCCAGACCTGCCGCCACGGCACCAGAAAAAGAGTCGCGCAAACGCATGGGCTCCACGATGCGTCACAGTAGGCAGTCGGGTACTAACCGCGACTAAACCGACTAGATATCGGGCCATGAAGACCGAAAAGGGGCCCGTCGACGTTGTCCGTTGCTGGTGGGGCAACGACCCCGACATCTACCGGTCATACCACGATGACGAATGGGGCAGGCCGGTCACCGACGACATCCGGCTCTTC
>JBFFIL010000290.1:0-2054 GCA_041556535.1 Acidimicrobiia bacterium
CCTTTCCCTTGCCTTGGGCCTCGCGGGCATAGTCGGGCACGTCCTGGATCTGGTCGTAGACGATCGACACGGGGATCAGCTTCAGGTCCTCGGACTTTCCCCGGCGGAGGGAGTCGACCACGTAGTTGAGGAGACCGAGACGCGGCGGGCCAAGCTTGCCCGACCTCGACCGTCCCCCTTCGAGGTACCACTCGAGAGGGAATCGCTTTTCGACGAGGTAGTCGATGTAGGCCCTCAGGACACTCTTGTACAGCAAGTTGTCCTTGAAGCTGCGTCTGATGAAGAACACGCCCGTGCGTCTCAGGAGGGGTCCGATCGGGAAGAAGTCCATGTTGATCCCGCCGGCGGTGTGGTTCGGAGGGAAGTCGTTCTCCCAGAGCATGAACTGGAGGCTGAGCCGGTCCATATTGGACCGGTGGGCCGGCAGGAAGACGATCGGGTGAGACTGTCCCTCCTCGGCAACGCGGGCCACTTGGTCGCGGTCGTACCTGATCTCCTCGTATCCCTGGCGGTAGAGGGCGTGGATCGCGCCGGCGACGAGATCGATGACATATGGGCTATGCGTGGCGGCTATCTCGCGGAGGTACTTCTCAGCCTTTGCTCTCGTCTCGAGTTGATCGAGGCCCTTCTCGATGATCAGTGAGTCGATCGCGTCGAGGAACTCCCGACGCGAAAGGATGGCGTCGGCCACGAAACGGGGGATCTTGTAGCGGTTTCCCTGGAGTCTGCGCTCGACCTGATCGAGCGCGAGCCAGGCCCGGCGCGTCACATAGGTGGCGATCCCATCGATCTCGCCTGCGGCCTCGTAATCGAGCGCCATGTCGGACGCAAGGGCGCCGGGCGCTGCGACCAGCCGGACTCTGGCCGGGCGGAACGTCCGGATCCAATGGGCTCGAAGCCCTCTCGGGTCGCGTGGGTCACCCGGCCGGAGAGCATCTGCCCAACCGACCGATCTCCGCCCGCTCTTCTTCTCGGGCGGCATCCAAACGACTCGCGCGGGTATGAAGTAGGGGTTGTCCCCGGAATTGATGTGAGCTCGAAGCGAATCACGGTCGCCGCCCCTCCCCCGCCGAGAGGAGACGATTCGCTCCGTCGGCGCCCCGGGCCCCGCAACCGAGCGAATCCATCGTTCGAGCATCCGCTCCTCGAGGTTGGTGGAGGTATCGAGTAGGTACACACATCGGCTCCCCTCCGGCCCGATGAGAAGCTCGCTGTCAGCCGATGTTCGACGAATCACGGCGTGACTCTATTGGGTGCCACAATCCGGACCGTGAGGATCGTTGCACAAAGGGTGTCCCGAGCATCGGTGACGGTCGACGGTCGCATGGTTGGAGACATCGGGAAAGGTCTGTGCCTGCTCGTGGGGATTGCGCCCGGAGACACTCGATCGGACGTCGAGGCGGCAGTCGACAAGATTGCCGGCTTACGCGTGTTCCCCGACGCCGACGGGAAGATGAATCGTTCGGTGCTCGAGGCGGGCGGTGCGGTCCTCGTCATCAGCCAGTTCACCCTTCTTGGAGACGCCCGCAAGGGCAGGCGCCCCTCTTTCAAAGGGGCGGCTCCTCCTGAGAAGGCTGCCGGGTTGATTGCCCGGATGGTCGACGAATTCCGCGAGCGTGGGGCTCAGACTTCGGAGGGCGCGTTCGGGGCCCACATGCACGTCGACCTGGTCAACGATGGCCCTGTCACGCTGATCCTCGAGATTCGAGACGGGCGCGTCTCTTGATCACCCAGTCCATCCAATGCTTTCGCCAGATGATCACCGTGATCCCGATGGACAACAGGACGAGTAGCTCCGTCTGCACGATCCCCCAAGCATTCGGCCAGTCGAACACCAGCCACGCCACTCCGGCGACGTCGAGAGCAGCGATCGTCGCAATCGTCGAGAGCCCCGACGACCGTGTCACTGCCACGGAGACCACGATCACCCCGACACAGATCGCCAACGCCGCCGGCCAAATCGTGGCGATGACTCCCGCGGAGATGCCGAGACCCTTGCCACCCTGGAATCGGTACCACAGGTTGAAAACGTTGCCTGCGACCGCACCGACTCC
>JBFFIL010000291.1:0-2046 GCA_041556535.1 Acidimicrobiia bacterium
GCCGCCTCCAGTTGAGCCGCCTCCACCCGCTCGGTCTCCAAACGCGCCGACTCCCGCCGCTCAGCCTCGGCACGATCGGCCCTGAGGCTCTCGAGCTCCTTGGTCTTCACCTCCAGGGCCTCCATGTCCTTACGGAGAAGCTCAGCCCTTCGGGCATCGGCTCTCTCGTGCTCGGCGCGCGCCGCCTCCAACTCCGCCAGCCTCTCCCTCTCGGCTACGAGGGATTCGATCTCCGCACGTGCGGCCGCGATGCTCTCTGCGACCTCCCGTTCCGCTGCGGCGCGTTCCTCGGCGAGCCTTCTGCGCTCTTCCTCGACCCTTGCTTTCTCCGCCTCGAGCTCGGCGCGTTCGGCTTCGAGTCGCCGCTCTTCGAGTGATGGCCGGTCCGGTGTGGAGAGAGGCTCGGGTATGCGGGGCATCGACGGGACCGGCTGCTCGGGTTCCGTCGGCGCGGGCGCGGGCGGAGGTGAAACGGGCCGGGGGGCCGGGGCGTCATCAACCGCCGGTTCTGGTCTTGGACGGTCCTCGAGCGGCTTGGGACTTCTCGCCTCGACCGGGGACTTCGGGGGCGCGGCCAACTCGGCGACCAGGGCTCCATGGCCCAGGTTGTCGAGCATCGCTGCCTCGAGCTCTCCGATCCGCGACGGCACCGTCTTGCGGCGAGACAACTTGACGGCGAAGAAACGGCGAATGAAGTTCATCGCCTTGAACCTCGCCCATACCTCGGCCATGTGCTCGACGCCGCGATAGGCGAAGTCCATCGGCTGCTCGGCGATGAATGTGATCTCTCTCCCGCCGAGATCGACCTGGAACGCACTCGCGAGAAGACGCTGAGCATGGACGTCGAAGAGCGACCAGCGTCCCAGTGTCTCGCCGTCGATCATCAACTCCGCCTGGTTGTCCTCGACGAGGAAAGTCACCGGTATCCCGGGATGGTCTAAGTCAGGGAGCCTTATCTGGCCGGCAAAACGCACCGATTGAAACCTCTGATGGGGCGGGCGCCTCTAACGATCCCACCCTGAGTTGGAAAGTCAAGGACAATCAGGTGTAGGCGTCCATGGGCGGACAGGCGCAGATCAGATTGCGGTCCCCCGCCGCGCCATCGATCCTCCCGACCGGAGGCCAGTACTTGTCCTTCCGCAGGGACCCGACCGGAAACGCACCCTCTTCCCTGGTGTAGGGGCGCTCCCAGGTGTCAGCGGCGACGTCCTCGGCAGTGTGAGGGGCTCGTCGGAGCGGATTGTCGTCACGCGGCAGCTCACCGGTGGCGATGCGATCGGCCTCGGACCTGATGGCGATCATCGCTTCGCAGAACCGGTCCAGCTCCCAGAGACTCTCTGACTCTGTCGGCTCGATCATCAAAGTCCCGACGACGGGAAACGACAGAGTCGGCGCGTGGAAGCCGTAGTCGGTGAGTCTCTTCGCGACGTCCTCGGCCGTGACGCCGGTCTCCTTGGTCACGGGCCGCAGGTCGATGATGCACTCATGGGCGACGCGGCCCGAGTCCCCCGTGTACAGGACCGGGAAGTATGGGTCGAGACGCCGCGCCACGTAGTTGGCGGAGAGGATCGCGACACGCGTCGCCTGGCGCAGACCTTCTTCGCCCATCAAGCGGATGTAGGCGTAGGGGATCGGGAGGATCCCCGCCGACCCGAACGGCGCCCCGGAGATGGGACCAATTCCGGTGGCGGGCCCCGCCTCCTCCAGAAGCGGGTGGTTCGGAAGGAACGGGGCGAGGTGCTCCGCAACGCCGAGGGGCCCGACACCAGGGCCGCCCCCGCCGTGGGGGATGGTGAAAGTCTTGTGGAGGTTCAGATGGCCACAATCGGCACCGAAGTCGCCCGGTCTCGCCAGGCCAACGAGGGCGTTCAGATTGGCGCCGTCGATGTAGACCTGGCCCCCGGACCGGTGGACGATGTCGGTGATCTCCTTGATCCCCTCCTCGAAGACTCCGTGAGTCGAGGGATATGTGACCATCGCGGCAGCGAGCCGATCGGAGTGCTCCACCGCTCTCGCCTCGAGGTCCGCGATGTCGATGTCGCCTCC
>JBFFIL010000292.1:0-2000 GCA_041556535.1 Acidimicrobiia bacterium
CATTGAAGAGCCCGGAAACTAGTTTGAGAAAAGGCCCCAATGGGGCCTTTTCTCAAACTAGGGGGATCTCCGCGCCCCAGATCTTCCGTGGGCTGAGGGCTTCGGCTGCCAGGTCCACCGTCCGCACGTTGCCGACATCTCGTCTGTGGACCAGGGTAGGGGCTGGTCTCGCAAGTCGGCCACGCGGCCCTCTTTCTCGGGTCTGAGGAGCGAGCGGGGGCGGTCAGGGAACCCGCCCGGTTCCACGGAGACCCCCTGTTGTCAACGAACCCAAGTGTCGCGCGTGCAGCACCGGGTGTCCAGGGATAATTTGGAATTCAGAGGGTCTCGAGAAACGCAGTAAGGGCTTGGTTGAACTCCGCCGGTCGTTCCAGGGAGGGGAGGTGCGCCGTGTCGTCGATGACAACCGCAGGCTGATCGCTCAGTCGTCCGGCGAGGTATTCGGCCGCTTGCAGGAGAAATGGCTCGTCGTGGCCGCCCACGATCACCAAAGTCGGTGCGCTTATCGCGTTCAGATGATCGTTGTGCTTCTCTTCATACCCCTGGACATACTCATTGCGCTCGTCTTCGGTCTCGAGGGGGATGCGGTCCATCTCGAGGAAGAGCTTTCTCAGCGCGGGATCCACCGAGTCGGCCCCCCGGCCGTAGCCGATCAGCCACATCTCGGACTCGATCTCCGCCACCCGGTCGAGATTTCCCTTCTTGAAAGCCTTCACACCCTGTTCCCATAGAGGATGGTCCTCGAATTCGCCCTCCGGCTCCCAACCGCTGGGGGCGGCACCGACGAGGACCAGGCCGTCAACTCGGTCCGGGTGTTCGATGGCAAGTTCGAGTGCGAGACCGCCGCCCATCGAGCACCCCACGATGGTGGCCGACGCGACGCCGAGCTGGTCGAGGACCGAGAGGGCGTCCATACGGTCCGAGTAAGGAGCCGCGACCCACTCCGTGCGTCCAAACCCGCGTCGATCGTACGCGATCGTCCGATGCCCCTCCAGGCCCATCTGGTCACGCCACATCCGGGAGTCGGCCACACCGGCGTGGAGAAAGAGCAGCGCCGGCCCCTCCCCGGCCGACTCGAAGTGAAAGTCCATGCGCGGACTCTATCCCGAATTGCCCTCAACCAGCCTCCCTGTACAATTCCGTGCGCAACTCCAAAAAAACCTCGGCCAAAGACCGCCGGTGTCGCCAGACCTAAAGGGCCCAGCCCGCCAGCGCAGGTTCGCTTCTCGAAGCCCCTTGTCATCCGCCGAGGGGCTTGATTGATGTCAAGGAGACGCAATGGCAAGACCCGAAAAGGTCCAAGCAGTAAAGGACATCCGAGAGCGACTCGAAGGTGCCGAGGCCATCTTCCTGACCGAATACCGCGGGCTCTCCGTGAAGGCGGTCCAGGACTTGCGCCGCGCGCTTCGGGATGCGGGAGCGGACTACAAGGTCGTCAAGATGACCTTGACCCGGCTTGCCGCTGCCGACGCCGGCCTTGAAGGCATGGACGAGTATTTGTCCGGCCCGACTGGAATCGCATTTGCCCAGAGCGACCCTGTCGCCACCGCGAAGGCACTCAAGGACTTCTCGAAGTCCAATGAGGTCTTCGTCCTGAAGGCAGCCTTCCTCTCCGGGGACATCCTGTCCCCCGAGGAGATCTCGACCCTCGCCGAGATCGAGTCTCGCGAGGCTCTTCTAGCGAAGATCGCCGGCGCGGCCAAGGCGCCGTTGTTCAAGGCAGCCGGCATGTTCGGCTCCTTCAACAGGGATGCTGCCTCGATGTTCTCCCAGCTTTTGGACAAGAAAGAGTCGGGCGAGTTCGCACCGGAGGCGCCAGCCGATGAGGCCGGCACGCCGGACGACGAGCCCATCGAGACAGCGGCCCTCGAGGCCGAGGAGGAATAGGAATGGCAAAGAAGACCACCGACGAGCTGCTCAGCACGTTCGAAGAGATGACGGTCCTCGAGCTCAAGGAGTTCCTTGATGCTTTCGAGGAGAGGTTCGACGTCACCGCGGCC
>JBFFIL010000293.1:0-1994 GCA_041556535.1 Acidimicrobiia bacterium
AATGGTGGAAGTGATCTCCTCATCCGTCGACCAGCCGGCCAGGAATTCGGTCGACAGGTCACCCTCGAAGCGCTCCAGATTGGAAGGGACCTGAATGTCCATGGCAGGGGCGATGGTCGGTATCACCCTGCCGGGTACCGCCCCGCCACCAGCGACCAGGTCAGCGAGCAGGTGATTGGCGTTGTTGGCGATGGTGATCACCTCTATAGGGACACCCATCTGCTTGGCAGTCCATGCGGAGAAGACGTTTCCGAAATTGCCGGTTGGCACCACGACGTCGAACGGCTCCCCGAGTCGCGCTCCGGCATGGATGTAATAGCCGGCCTGTGCCGCGATTCTCGCCCAGTTGATCGAATTGACCGCGAGCAGCCCGGGACGCGCCGACATCGCCTGCTTCACCATCGCCTGGCATTCATCGAAGGTTCCTCTCACCCCGACAGCGGTGACGTTGTCGTCTGGCACAGTCGTCATCTGCCGTCTCTGGAACTCACTGACCATGCCGTCGGGAAAGAGAACGACGATCCGCAAGTGACCCCTTCCCGTGCACGCACTGATGGCCGCCGAACCCGTATCCCCGGAGGTCGCCGCGAGGATTACCCCGCCGTCGACCTCCCGGTCTAGCAACCGGGTCACCACCTGGAGGGCGTGGTCCTTGAACGACAGAGTCGGGCCGTGGAAGAGCTCCATGACCATCCGACCCCCAACCTCGACGATCGGAGCCACCTCGGGATGGTCGAATGTCGAGGCCGCATCCGCGACGAGGGAGTCGACTTCCCGCGCGCCGAACAACCGCAACGATCCGGCGACGGCCTCTTCATAGGACCAATCGCTCCATCCTGGAGGAAGACGGGGATGCGTCTCAGGGCCGTAGAGGCCCCCATCCGGGGCGAGCCCGGCCAGCAAAGCCGACGTGAAGTCAACAGGGGTCGGGCTGCCCCTCGTCGACCTGTACAACATTCCGTCGAGAGTAGGCGTCCAGGCCGACGTTCCCGGACGGGTCGTGGAGATCCGAGAATGGAGGGGTCAACCGGGCCCTCGGCCCGGCAACTAGCCCAGCGATGAGACCGGCCCAGGCGGCAGTCGCGCCGGCAACGATCAGTGGGTAGGAGCGGCGATACTCGCTCCGGTCGCTCCCGGCCCAGGCGCGGACGTTCCGGTGCAGCCGCAGCAACCTCGCCGGGAGATAGGTGAGAAGGTAGGGCAACCGCCCGAGCAACACGGCCGGCCGCGAGCGGTATCTCGTCAGCAGGATCGCGGCCCAGGCCTCCCCCCGCTCGAAGTGACGTCTCACGAGTGTGGCCGTGTCGGAGATCAACGTTGTGTGTGTGGCCGCGGCCCTCTCTTCACGAAAAGCGGAGAAACCCCGTCCCCACAATTCGAGATTCACGGCCGTGTCCTCACCCGCGCGCACGCCCTCGGGAAAGCCGCCCACCTGGTCGAGCAGGAAACGGATGTATGAGCATCGAGTCGGCGCCGTGTCCATCTCCCCGGAGGGGCGCCCCGGCAAGAGGGCCGAGTGATCGAGGAAGTAGCTGGCCCACCCCGCCCGGGACCGGTTTCCGTTGAGCACCGGCCCGGTGACCATGGCCCAGCCTCTCTCGTGTGCATCGAACCTCGCCTGCAGCGCCCCGGGCGAGAGCTCGATGTGGGACGACGGAAAGACGACTATGTCCCCCGAGGCTATCCGCAGGCCGGCGTTTCGCGCCTCACCGGGCAGGGCGCGACCTGGTAGCCGGATCACCGTCACCCCCGGGAATCTGGAGCGGACGACCTCAGCAGTGTCATCTGAGCCCGAGACAACCACGATCACCTCGAACGGCACCGACAGCTCCTGCGCCACCACCGAGCCGACTGTGCGCTCGATTCGATCCTCGTCGTTGTGGGAGATGACGATGGCCGACACGAGAGGCCCCGCCCCCTCCCTTCCCTTGTGGATCGGCAAGGCGACCGGCCCGGAGCGGACCGGCACGGGTTCGAGGTCTTCGGGTGCCACC
>JBFFIL010000294.1:0-1987 GCA_041556535.1 Acidimicrobiia bacterium
GCCGAGCTCGAGTCCGAGCCGTCGGCCCCGAGAGTCGCTGCCGACCACAACAAGCTCGCGGCTGCGCACTCAGCCTTCGCTGTCGACGGCCTGGTCGTGGAGGTTGCTCCCGACCGGGTGATGAGCTCCCCGACCGTTATCGAGGTGCAGGCCACCACGGCCGGTACGGCCTCCTTCCCCAGCGTGGTCGTGCGGGCCGGGGAGAACTCCGAGGCGAAGATCGTGGTCATCTACCGGAGCGCAGCAGGCCAGGACCTTCTGATGGTCCCATCGGTCGGTCTGGATGCCGCGGCCGGCTCCAACATCAGGTTCCTGTCGATCCAGGATCTCGATCATGCCGCCACAGGCGTGGTGCATCAGAGGGTTCGCCTCCACCGGGACGCGACCACAAGGGTCGGAGAGGTGGGTCTGGGCGGGAAACTCGGCCGGCTCGATCTCGGCGTGAGCCTCGAAGGGGACGGCTCGTCGTCAGAGATTGTCGGTCTCTACTTCGGCGAGGGGTCCCAGACCCTCGACTACCGAATGGTCATCGATCACTCTGGGAAGAGCACCTCCTCCGACGTATTCCTCAAGGGTGCCGTCGAGGACGAT
The DNA here is from genome assembly GCA_041556535.1 of Acidimicrobiia bacterium. Classification (GTDB taxonomy): domain Bacteria; phylum Actinomycetota; class Acidimicrobiia; order Spongiisociales; family ZC4RG35; genus JAWWBL01. The sequence goes on from JBFFIL010000294.1 coordinate 592, forward strand.
GCCCAAAGTGTGTTCACGGGTCTGCTGAGGATCGAGAAGGACGCTCAGAAGACATCGACGTTCGAGACGAACCGCAACCTGGTGCTCTCCGACAATGCGAAGGCCCATTCCGTCCCGAATCTGGAGATTCTCTGTGACGACGTGATCTGTGGGCATGGGTCCTCGGTCGGGCCTCTCGAAGAAGACCACCTCTACTACCTGCGCAGCCGGGGGCTCTCGCAGAAGAGGGCTGAGCGTCTCCTCCTCAAGGGGTTCTTCCAGGAGGTCATCGACAGACTTCCCATTCACGGGATGGAGGGCCCGATATCGACAGAGGTGTTCCGGAGGTTCGTCGAAGCCCAGGAAGAGGGGCGGGTCGCGTGAAGGTCGAAGTGACCGCCCTCGACGCTCTCCCCCGTAATCGCGGAATCCGCGTCGAAGTCGGCGAACACCGGATCGCGATGTTCAGGATCGGCGACGACGTCTATGCGATCGGGGATCGCTGCTCCCACGCCGAGGCCTCCCTCGCTGACGGCGAGGTCTTCGGCACGGAGGTCGAGTGCCCCCGGCACGGATCCGAGTTCGATCTCAAGACGGGCGAACCTTCGTCTCTTCCCGCCACCGCTGCCGTGCCGACCTATGAGGCCTCGGTCGAGGACGGCACGGTCTATCTAGTCGTGGAGGACGCATGACCACCGCTCTGCGAGTCGACGATCTCTGGGCAGCAATAGGGGGGAAGCAGATCCTGGAAGGCTTGTCCCTCGAGGTTCCCTACGGAGAAGTGCACGCCATCATGGGCCCGAACGGGTCCGGCAAGTCGACGCTTTGCCACGTGCTGACCGGAAAGCCCGGCTACCAGGTGAGAGGGTCGGCCTCGATCAACGGCGACGATTTGCTCGGGCTCAGCATCGGCGAGCGATCCCGGTTGGGCTTGCTGCAGAGCTTTCAGTACCCGACCGAGATCCCGGGGGTCCGCCTGGGTGACTTCCTCCTCGTTGCGGCCGACGAGCGCGGCATCCCGGCTGCTGAGGCGAGTGACCGGATCGCCCGGGAGAGCGAGAGATTCAACATGGGCAAGTTCCTGGATCGCTCCCTGAACAACGACCTGTCGGGAGGGGAGAAGAAGCGCTCCGAGATCTATCAGCTCGCCGTCCTTGGCCCGAAGGTGGCCCTGCTGGACGAGATCGACTCGGGTCTCGACATCGATGCGGTCAAGCAGGTGTCAGAAGCTGTCGAGGAGATGAGATCACCCGACCTGGCGGTTGTCATCATCACCCACTACAGCCGCATACTCCGTCGGCTTCAGCCAGCTGTTCAATCCGAACCGTTTCGCCGGCGGCGACCGCGTGGGCGACACCAATCAAATTTCCCTGGCGCTTTCCACCCGCAAGTTTTCCAGCCTCGACGGCGCGGAAAC
>JBFFIL010000295.1:0-1984 GCA_041556535.1 Acidimicrobiia bacterium
ACTCCGGGGCACACACCGGGGCACTGTTGCCTCTACTGGAGCGACGAAGGCGTGCTTCTCTCGGGCGACCAACTCTTCGCTGGGAGCGTTGGGCGGACAGACCTGCCGGGGGGATCCTGGGAAGCGTTGATGGCCTCGATGAGAGACCGGGTGATGAGCCTCGACGACGATGTGCGTGTCCTTCCCGGTCATGGCGCGGAGACATCGATTGGGCGGGAGCGGCGCACCAACCCATTCCGACACGAGTGGACCCGGAGTTGAGGGCGGTGGTCGGTAACCTGCGCCGCCAATGACGTTTCAGCCCCCGAAAGGCACCGACGATCTTCTCGCGCCTGAGTCGGACAGGTGGCGTAACGCCCTGGGCCTCTGGGAAGAGTGGGCGGCTCGCTACGGGTATCCACTCGTGATGACCCCGATCTTCGAGGCCACGGAGCTATTCGAGCGCGGCGTCGGCGACACGACCGAAGTGGTGACCAAACAGATGTACACGTTCCAGGACCGCGGGGGACGAAGCGTGACACTGCGCCCGGAGGGGACGGCCGGCGTGGTCCGGGCGTACCTCGACTCGGGTCTGAAGGGTGCCTGGAAAGGGGCCTATTCCGGCCCCTTCTTCCGATATGAGCGTCCTCAAGGGGGCCGACGGCGCCAGTTCTGGCAGATGGGAGTGGAGTATCTCGATGTCGAAAGTCCCGAGGCGGACGCAGAGGTGGTCGAGCTCGGCTACCGGTATCTCGAGGCCGCCGGCGTGGAGGGCCTGGTGATGCTCGTCAACAGCCTGGGTGATCAGACCTGTCGACCGGCCTATGTCGAGAAGGTCAGGGGGTATCTCAGAGCGAGGATCGACGACCTGACTGAGGAGTCGGCCCGACTGATCGATGTCAACCCGCTTCGAGTGCTCGACTCCAAGGCCGACGGTCCGAGGCTCGAGGATGTTCCCAGGGCAGTCGATCACCTGTGCGGGCCCTGCTCGGAGCACTACGCAGCCACCAAGAGCCTGCTGGACGGTCTCGGTGTCCCTTATTCGGAGGATGCCTCCCTGGTCCGGGGCCTCGACTACTACACGCGGACGACCTTCGAGTACGTGAGCGAAGCCCTGGAAACGGCTCAGAACGCTGTTGGCGGTGGGGGCAGATACGACGGCCTTGCGGAATCCATCGGAGGCCGTTCGGTGCCTGGGGTCGGATTCGCCCTGGGTCTCGACCGCATCATCCTGGCTTCGAACGTGTCCGCGGGACCCGGGCTGGACGCGTTCCTGGTCTCGGAGACGGGCCCATCCGATGCCCTCATCGTTGGGTCTCGCCTCCGCGCCGAGGGGCTGGCGGTCGATTTCGACACGGAGGGCAAGTCGGTGAAGGCCCAGTTTCGGGCCGCGAAGCGATCTGGCGCCCCCGTCACTCTGGTGTGGGGCGGCGGCGAGACCGTTGACATCCAGGCCGTCGGAGAGCGGGCGGAAGTCCCGCTCACCGAGGTCGGGTCGTGGTTCGAGGGACGCAAGCCTTGAGGACTCACGGAGCCGGCACCGTCTCGACTGCTGACATCGGCGCGCGGATCAGCATCGCCGGATGGGTCCAGCGCAGGCGTGACCATGGCGGCGTCGCATTCCTGGACATCCGGGACGCATCCGGCTTGGTCCAGGTCGTAGCCGATCCCGAGGAGCACCCCTCGGTCGCCGATCTCAGGATGGAGTACTGCATCAGTGTCACGGGGACCGTCCGCGCCCGACCGGAAGGAACCGAGAATCACGAGATGGCCACGGGGATGGTCGAGGTCGGAGTCGAAGAACTGGCGGTGCTCGCCCCGGCTCGCGGGCTTCCGTTCATGATCGACGACCGGTCTCAAGTGGACGAGTCGATCCGTCTCAAGTACCGGTACCTGGATCTCAGGCGCCCGAGGATGGCGGCCAATCTCCGGGCCCGGTCGAAGGCGACGGCGGCGATCCGGCGAACCCTGGACGAAGCCGGGTTTCTCGAGGTCGAGACGCCGA
>JBFFIL010000296.1:0-1980 GCA_041556535.1 Acidimicrobiia bacterium
CGCGCGAGCGACGCGCCATCGAGGCCCTCGCGGGGACGCGAGGCGTTCCCGAGATCCAAGGCCACGGCATCGAAGGCGCTACGGCATGGCTGAAGATGAGCGATGGAGGTTCGTGGAATCTCGGAAACCTCCCGAAGAACCTCGACGTCGTCCGGAAGGCTGGAGCCACCTTGAGAAACGTCCACGACTCTTCGGCTCAGATAACGAACCTGACGGCGGGGATCGACGGCTCCTATGTTTTGAGCCACTATCGGTCGACCATCGAGCGGCTGGGCCGCTTCCGGCGGCGGTTCGGAATGAGTCAGGATGTACTCGACAGGGCCATCGCCATCGATCCCCCTGAGGCCTCTGACCCGGTGACCGCACACACCCGGCCCCTCCCGTCGAAGTTCGCGGTCGATGATGCCGGGGAGGTCACTCTCGTGGACTGGGAATGGGCAACTCTTGGACCTCCTGAGTGGGACCTGACGCTTGCGGTATGGCGACTCAGGTCGACGGTCGGCGAGGATGCGGGGAAGGCCTTCAGAGACGGGTACGCGGCCGACTTGGGGGAAAGCGGGTACCGCTCCTGGGTCGCCTATCACGCAGCAACGATGATGCTGGAGGCCGGCGAGGTGAGAGAAGGCCGGCTCGGTGACCTGAGCTATCTGGTCGACGACCTGACCGACGCGGTCACGGGTTCGTGACCCGGATTCTCCCCACCGGGTAAATCCGCGATTTCGGGCGCTGTTCCCCTTAGCCTTTTCCCAGCTTTCGGCAAGGAGGACGGACGTGCTCGAAGTGTTGGTCGCGGCCACGGCGACGACCGGTCTGGTCGCTATTGCCAAGGGAATTCGAGGTCATCAGACGTTCCGCCCCAGTCAGGCTGTCGCTGTGATGCCGCGGGACGAGCGAGGCGACGACCTCCCCTGCCCGTGGTGCTATGCGCCGACCGAGGAACACGACACGCGATGCTCCGGCTGCGGGCGGGCGTTCGGCTGAGCTGACCGCACCGCACCCACCTTCGAGTCGGTCGAGACGACCTATCGTGGAAGGGTGAGCAGGGTAGGTCTGGTCCTCGGCGGAGGGGGTATCACCGGCGCCGCATATGAGATGGCCGCGCTGATGGCAATTGGAATTGCCACGGGTTGGGACCCCGACGACGCCGAAGTCGTCGTGGGGACGTCGTCGGGCGCCTTCGTGGGTGCCCTCGTGAGGAATGACGCTCTCAAACTCGACTCGATGGTGCTCGAGCACGACGACCGCAGCGACGTGACGGAGCGGATCCGGTCACACGTATTCACAAAGGGACCACGCACGAAGGTCTCCAAGTGGGTGCGACACGGGATAGTCCCCGGCTTGAGAAGCCCAGGGCTGACGATGTTCTTGGGCTCTCCTGCCCCCTATCACGCGATTGGGGTGGCGGAGTGGGTAACGACACACATCGGTGCCGAAGCCGCCGTGTCATGGCCGGACAAGCCAACCGCAGTGGTCGCCCACGATCTCGAACGGGGGACGCGGACGGTCTTCGGGACGACCGGGGCGCCGCACGTCGGTATGTCCCAGGCTGTGGCGGCGTCGTCCGCCATTCCGTTGCTGTTCAGACCCTTTGAGATCGACGGGCGACTCTATGTCGATGGAGGAGTCTCTTCGGGAACCCACGCAGACCTCGTTCTCGGATCCGAAAGCGTGCTCGACCTGGTGCTCGTACTCGCACCTATGGCAGCCGAAGTGCAAAGGAAGAGGGCGAGATTCCACGAGAAGCTTTTCGACCGGGTTGGCACCCGCTCCCTTTCCGACGAGTTGGCCTTGGTCTCATCTGCGTGGCCCGACTGCGACATCGTCGTCCTCAGCCCTTCGCCTTCCGTCCAGAACGCGTCCAGGCCCAATCCGATGGACGCTTCCAAGTCGGTAGCGACGTTCATGCGAACACTGATCTCGATGAAGCGGACTCTGGCCCAGCCGGAGATCTGGCCCGTCCTCGAAAAGCACCTGGCGAGC
>JBFFIL010000297.1:0-1946 GCA_041556535.1 Acidimicrobiia bacterium
GATGGGGAGAGGCATTTGGGTTTGATCGGGCGGATCAGGCACCTAGAAGAGAACGCAGCGTTACGGTCTTCGTTCATCGTCGGCTTCCCCGGTGAAACGGAGTCCCACGTGGAGGAGCTCGCCGACTTCCTCGAAGAGGCTTCGCTGGACTGGGCGGGGTTCTTTCCCTATTCGGCTGAGCCGGGAACTCCTGCCGCGACGATGGATGACCAGGTTCCACGTGAAGCTGCCATGGATCGGCTCCGGCATCTCGCATCGATCCAGGAGGAAATCACCGCGTCGCTCAACGAGAGAGTCATCGGCACCACCGGCGAGGTGGTCATCGACCAGGTCGAGGATGGCGTGCCGGTCGCTCGTTCATACCGTCAGGCACCCGAGATCGATGGAGTCACGCGTCTCGACAGGGGTGTACCTGGAGAATGGCTCCAAGTGGAGTTTACGGCGACCTACGGGCCGGATCTCGAGGCGGTGGCCCTGTGATCGTCGAGGTGATAGCAGTGGGGACCGAGCTTCTCCTGGGCCAGATCCTCAACTCCAACGCTGCCGCAATCGGCGCCTCCCTTGCTGATCGCGGCTACGACGCGCTCTACCAGCAGGTGGTCGGTGACAACATCGAGCGAATCGCCCTGGCCATCGAGACCGCTGCGTCCCGTGCGGACGCGGTCATCATCACCGGAGGCATCGGGCCCACCCAGGACGACCTGACCCGTGAGGCAGTTTGCGCTGCCACCGGGCTGGAAATGGTCTTCAGCGAGGCCTATGCCGCCCACCTTCGGGACTGGTGGGAGAGGCGCGGCAGGGTGATGCCAGAGTCGAATCTCCAACAGGCGCAGCACCCGGTCGGAGCCGAGCTGCTGATGAACCCGAAAGGAACGGCTCCTGGTCTCGCCATAGACCACGACGACACTTTGATCTTCGTTGTCCCCGGCGTCCCTGCCGAGATGGAGTATCTGCTCGCAGAGGAGGTGATGCCCCGACTCGCGCTGAAGACCGGCCGGCAGGCCGTCATCGTGTCCCGGCTTCTCCGGACATGGGGAAGGTCCGAGTCCGATGTGGCCGAACGCCTGGGCGATCTCTACGAGTCGTCATCCAATCCATCTCTTGCCTTCCTAGCCTCGGGCGGTGAGATAAAGATCCGTCTCACCGCAAAGGCCAACGACAGGACGACAGCCCTCGATCTCATCGAGCCGATGGAGTCCGAGGTCCGGTCTCGACTTGGCGAAGCTGTGTTCGGAACCGATGACGAGACCATCGAGCGGGTCCTGCTACGACTGCTCAATGACCTCGGCTACACGATCGCAACGGCCGAGTCGATGACAGGGGGTCTCCTCAGCGCTGCGCTCACCTCTCTTCCCGGATCCTCGGCCGTTGTCAAGGGCGGTCTGGTGGCCTACGACTCGGAGTTGAAGCGCAAACTCCTCGGTGTCGACGACACATCGAACGTCGTGACGGCCGACACCGCCGAAGCCATGGCTCGGGAGGGCCGAAACCTGCTCGATGCCGATGTCTGCGTGTCGGTCACAGGGTCGGCCGGGCCCGAGCCCCTCGAGGAGCCCCCCGGCACGATGTACATAGGTGTCGCTACTCCCGACCGGGTCAAGGCCAGGCGCATGACCATGGTTGGTGACCGTGAGCGCGTTCGGACCTTCGCCGTCACGAATGCGCTTCAACTCACACGTCTGGCCCTCATGGGCAAGTGGTGGAACTGATAGGCAGGGTCTTCGCCGCCGTCCCGCTGTCTCCCGACGCGAGGTTGGCGCTCTCGGACCAACTCGGCCGCCTGGACATCCCCGGCGTGGTGGCCCCTCCCGGCAACTGGCACATCACGATCCGATTTCTCGGAACGATCGACGAATCGACATATGAGCGGTTCGTCGGTGCTGTTGCCGGGGTCGACCTGCCCCACTCGTTCGGCGTCCGGCTGTCTGGAATCGGCGCGTTCCCGA
>JBFFIL010000298.1:0-1919 GCA_041556535.1 Acidimicrobiia bacterium
TGATGATCGAGTTCAAGAACGTAGACGTCACCTATCCCGGTGGCCTCAAGGCACTGAAGAACGTGAGTGTCACCATCCCCGACGGCGAGCTACTGGTGATCGTCGGGCTGTCCGGCGCAGGGAAGTCAACGATGCTGAGAGCCACCAACGGCTTCGTGCCGATCACAGCGGGATCGGTGGAAGTCGATGGCGTTCGGGTCGAGAGTGCCTCGCCTGCTGAGCTGCGCGAGCTCCGCTCCCACATCGGGATGATTTTTCAGACTTTCAATCTCGTGATGCGCACCAGCGTCATCAACAACGTCCTGATGGGACGGCTCGCGCACGTTGCCCGCTGGCGCTCGTTGATCGGTGCGTGGCCCGCCGAGGAGAGGGAGCGGGCGCTCCAGGCGTTGGAGCGAGTTGAGATAGTGGAGAAGGCGTACGTGCGTGCCAGCGATCTCTCCGGGGGACAGCAGCAACGAGTCGGAATCGCACGTGCCCTGGCCCAGGACCCCAAGGTCTTGCTCGCCGATGAGCCGGTGGCATCGCTCGACCCGGTCACATCGCACACAGTCATGCAGGACCTGAAGAGGATCAACCGCGACCTCGGTATCACCACCCTCATCAACCTTCACTTCCTCGACCTGGCCCGTTCCTACGGAAAAAGGCTGATCGGCCTCCGCGACGGCGAACTGGTCTATGACGGTGACATCGCCGACGTATCCGACGAGACCTTCAGGGAGATATACGGCCGGGCGGTCACTCCAGACGATCTGCTCGAAGGCGCCGAATTGTGACGATGACAGTGGCGCGCCCGGCGCCACCGTTGAAGGCGAGTTCCCTGGCGATCCCCCTGCTGGTGATGGTATTCGGGATGGCTCTGGCAGGTCTGGTCGCAGTACCGACGTACGGCATCGTCTGGGGCGCTCTGGTCGGTCTCTTCCTCGTATACGGGTTTCGACTCGCCAAGAACGACCTCACACTGCCCAGGGCCGCCCTGGTCATCGCGGCGATGACAGCATTCGGCCTCCTGACGCTGGTCTTCATGGCCCAAGCCACCGTTCTGCTCACGCCAACCGTGGCCGGTTCCATGGGTGTCGTCTGGCTGGTATTCGGCGGCGTGGCTGCGTCTGTCGGCGCACCGAACGCTGATCGCGCCGCGAAATGGAGCACCGCTCTCCTGTGGGGACTGGGCGGAGCTTTGGTGGCTCCCCTGGCCTCGGCGATGGACCTGCTCCCAGACTCCGGCGAGCCTCTTGGACCGGGGCCTTTCATTGTGGCGGGCGCCGTCGCCGCCCTCATCGGAGGGAGTGCTCTTCTCTCTGCGCTCTCAGGGGTGAGAACGATTGCGGTCATCGGCTCCACGATCGTCCTGACCACGTTCGCCGGCATCAAGGTCGACTTCACGATCGTCGAACTGATCACCGACTTCGCCAACTTCGCCAAGGCACCGACCTTCTGGCCGCCTGACTTCAACTGGGCCATCGGCGAGGGAGTCTGGTGGAACATCACCACGTGGGACTTCGGAAACCCCCATCTCCCCAACCCGCTGATCGAGACCTTCCGAATCGGAATCCTCGCCAGCGTCTTCGGCTGTCTGGTGGCTCTGCCAATAGCTTTCATGGCGTCGACGGTGACGGCCCCCAACCGGCTCAGCTATCTGCTCGACAAGAGCTTCCTCAACGTCATCCGGACCATCCCCGACCTCTTCTGGGCGATGATATTCGTGGCCGGGATCGGTCTCGGGCCGTTCGCCGGAGTCCTCGCTCTCTTCGTCTTCACGATGGCGATCATGGGCAAGCTCCTGTCCGAGACGGTCGACTCGGTCGATCCGGGCCCGCTGGAGGCAGCCCGCGCTACCGGCAGCTCGCATTTCGCCGCCGTGAGAGCATCGGTGTTGCCCCAAGTGCTGCCGAATTATGTCGCCTACGCCCTCTACA
>JBFFIL010000299.1:0-1911 GCA_041556535.1 Acidimicrobiia bacterium
TCGTCGCGATCCAAGCCGACGTCGAGACATAGGTGCCGGAGTCGCGCGTCGCCAGCACTTGCTCGTTGGGTGCGACGACGCCGATGGATACGACCGCCAGGACCATTACGGCCAGGAAGAGTGCAGCAGCGGGGGAGAGGGAATCGGGCTCGGCTCTCGGAAGGCTCCTCGCGATCCAAGAAGCTGCCCCGGCGATGAGCGGAATCGCCCACCATGGGGTGAGGGCCCCTGCCATGGCGAGGATCAGGCACACGACTGCGCTGGCAAGTGTGATGGAGAGAGCCCAACGCGTCGCGCCGGTGACAAGAGCGTCAGTTCTGCCCGCTGTCGGGATTTCGCCAACAGATGCGCTCACGAGGTGACGATAGGAGGGGGCGATGAAGGTAGGCGGTTATCGGCCGGGCGCCCTTGTGGGGACGGCCGCGGTAAATGATTCCGGGAGCCCACGGCTCCGGCGGTTACGGTCCCCGGCGTGACGAAGACGCTATTGACCGGCTCCGCCGGGTTCATCGGTGGATACGTGGTTCAGGAGCTCCTGGAGTTGGGCCACGAAGTGGTCGGTTTGGACAACTTCTCCAAGTACGGCCGGCTTGCGCGATCGTTCGACTCTCACCCTCGGTTCACACAAGTCGAGGGCGACGCCAAGGACGCGGCCCTGGTCGGAGAGCTTCTCGAGAACTGTGACTACTTCATCGCCGGAGCGGCGATGATCGGCGGGATCACCTACTTTCACACCTACGCCTATGACTTGATCGCTGAGAACGAGCGAATCATGGCCGCGTCATTCGATGCGGCAATCGAGGCACACCGGTCGGGGTCGCTCAAGAGGATCATGGTCATCAGCTCGTCGATGGTGTTCGAATCGGCTACCGAGTTTCCCAGTGAGGAAGGCTCGGAGCTTCGCATCCCGCCCCCGGAATCGTCTTACGGGTTCCAGAAGCTCGCTACCGAGTATTTCGCACGCGCGGCCCATGACCAGTACGGCCTGCCCTACGTGATCATCCGTCCCTTCAACTGCGTTGGCATAGGGGAAGGGAGGGCGCTCGGTGCCGAGGAGGTGATGAGTGGGAACGTCAGCCTCGCGATGAGCCATGTCGTGCCCGACCTGGTCCAGAAGATCCTCAAAGGCCAAGACCCGGTTCACATTCTGGGTGACGGCGGTCAGGTGAGGCACTACACCTACGGCGGGGACATCGCACGTGGCATCGTCCTGGCACTCGAGCACGATGACGCCGAGTTGCAGGACTTCAACATCTCCACCGACGTCCCCACCACAGTCCTCGAACTTGCCGAGACGATATGGCGGCACATACACGGAGACGAGAGGGAGTTCCGGTTTGTGTCAGACCCGCCATTCCCACACGACGTGCAGATGAGGGTCCCGGCCACCGAGAAAGCGGAGAGAGTGCTTGGTTACAGGGCGACGACGACCCTTGCTGAGGTTCTGGACGAAGTCATACCCTGGATCGAGGAACAAGTCGGAGCAGGCGCTATCTAGGTCTGTGCCCGTGCCTTGCGAGCCCTTCGCGCTCTTCCCATCCACGAACCAACGATGCAGCCGAGATACCAACGCAAGTAACCCGGCATCCACTTGACGACCTTGAACCGGCTCTCGCCGGCGGTTCGATCTCTCCAGGTGGTTGGGAGCTCGGCGATCGGCATGCCTGCCAGGAACGCCTTGACAGTCAGCTCCAGACCCAGCTCGAAGCCACTGCCGCTCTCGATCCGAACCTCGTCGATCAACTCTCGGCTGTAGGCCTTGAAGTTGTTGGTCGCGTCATGGGTGCCGATGCCGGTCAGGAAGTCCAACGAAACGCCCGCCAGACGGCTCAATAGGCCCTTGACTCGAGGACCGCCTTCCTGGACCCCTCCCTTCATGTATCGAGACGGTGCAGCAACGGCGTTTCCCCA
>JBFFIL010000300.1:0-1879 GCA_041556535.1 Acidimicrobiia bacterium
CATGTCTTCCCGGGCGAGACCATCGTCACCAGCGTTTGGGAGACCGACGGGGGTCTGACGGTCGAAGCCACCGTCGGTGAGCGTGATCAGACGGTCTTGTCGAACGCCTTCGTGTCCGTGTCGCCGCTCACGCCCTGATCTCGACCGGGGTCCCTATCTCGACCAAGCCGTAGAGAGCGGTTATGACGTCGTTCGGCATCCTGACACAACCGAGTGAGGCAGCTTTGCCTATCGATCCCGGCTTGTTGGTCCCGTGGATGCCAATGATCCCCGGGCCGCCGTTGTACTCGGTGATGGTTTCGGAATAAGCGGACAATCCGAGGGCGTGCGGCCCCCATGGACTGTCCGGGTAGCCCAGCTCCACGCTGTCCGTGACGAAGAAGGTTCCGGTCGGTGTCGGATTCCGAGAGCTGCCGACGGCGATCGTCGCCGTGAGCACCTCCACACCGTTGACGAAGTAGGTGAGGCTCTTCGTACTCAGGTCGACGACGATCTTGCCGTTGACGGTGTAGAGCCTGATGTCGCTCGTCTTGACCCATCCTGTGCTCCCGTTTGGTCTCACCGGGAGGCGGACGAGGGCCCAGTCCTCGATGATCTCCACGATGCCGAGGACGGTCTGGGTGCCGAGGATCGTTGTTGCCGGCAGTGTCATCATCGGCTCCGGGGACCCGGGAGAGCCGAATACCTGGGTCTCGCCCTCCGTGAGCGCTACCAGCGTGAGGTGGGCCGACGCGGTGGGGATCGCCGCTTCGATGGCCCCCCTCTCGTCGAAGACGACGGGGGCGGCGGACGGTGCCCAGGTTTGCTGTGGCGGGCTCTTCCTCACCAGGGACTCGGTGGTGCCGGGAACCATCGTCGTGACGGCCGACTCGGCGTCCAGAGTCTTCCCGGCCTGGGTCGAACCGCACGCCGAGACGAGGACACATGCGGCGACGGCTGCAGCCGTCCGGCGGGCACGGGCTCTCATACTGCTGATCGTATCGGCACGATCCTGGTCGCATTTAGCCATACCAGGGCGAGATTCGTTGTTGTCCGGGCGGCGATTACTCTGCCGATCCCCGCGACGCCCTGAGGAGCTGCCGAGGATGGTCGATCTGCCCGAAGCCAACTCAGTCGAGCAGAACCCGAGCCAGGAGCGACTGAGAAGTCTCGCCCTGTCCGTCATGCCGCGCATTGACGTGACCGAGTTCGGCAACCTCAACTACACGGCGAAGGTGACCGCCCGGCTGAAGAACTCGACGTTCTTCATCTCGGACGACGAGATCTTCCAGAACCGCATCTCCACGTCAGAGTCCGCAGAGTGGGCCAGGAGACAGGACGAGCACATCGCTTCGCAGGACATGCTCCTCGTTGAGGGTTACATCGGCCCGGATCCATCCTTCAGGACGGGTGCCCGCCTGTACATCGAGGCTTCTCAGCCGAACATCGCCGCGATGCAGTCCCAGCTCTACTTTCCCAAGGATGACGACTGGAGTCCCGAGTTCACGGTCATCTACACACCGGATCTCCCTGCCCCTGGCAAACCAGACGACAGGTTGATCCTCGTTGACCTCGACCGGTGGGTCACTCGCGTGTTCGGCTCCGACTACTTCGGTGAGTCGAAAATGGGAGGTCTGCGGATGTGGAACCGGCTCGTGTACGACAGGGGTGGCCTGGCTCTCCACGCCGGGCTGAAGACCTTCCCTGCCGTGTCTACACCGAGCAGGCGAGAGGAGTCGATGCTCATAATCGGGCTCTCAGGCACCGGTAAGACGACCACGACGTTCAAGCGACAAGCCGGATCTCTTCCCGTCCAGGACGACTTCGTGGCCTTGATGCCGGAGGGAGAAGTCCACACGACCGAGGCGGGTTGCTTCGCCAAGACCTATGGCCTCGATCC
>JBFFIL010000301.1:0-1865 GCA_041556535.1 Acidimicrobiia bacterium
GACGTACTCCGAAGAGGTGTATGGCGGGCGAGAAGGCCTGGGGAGCGAGTCGGACCTTCGGAACGTCGAGCTGTGGTTGAAGGAGCGGTACGGGGCTGCCACCCGCGCCAGGGGAAGAGTGAGCCCCCGGTCCCTCGTTGGCCGCCGCTAGCCCTCCAGGGACTAGGAGCCTGTAGCGCGGCGCTCCTCGTCGACGTCCTCTTCGACGCGGCGAAGCATGTCGAGAAAGCTCTTTCGGTCCAGTTCGAAACGGCTCACATCATCTTCGACCTCACGGGCGATCTCGTCGATCGCCACGAAGAACGAGAGCTGACCCTGTCTCAAGGCGTCCATCAGTTCGCCTTCGTCGCTTCCGACATGGAATATCGTCTGACCGTCGGTGACGAGCTTGACATCGGCCAGGTGCCCTTCCATGTCGCCCTCACGTCTCAGGTAATCCCAGGCTCTTCTCACCCGCTGTAGTGACATGCCGTTGTCGAGGAGACTGCGCACCACACGGAGAGCCACTAGGTCACGGAACGAGTAGAGACGCCGCACACCGGGTCGTCCCCCGGTGCCTTGGATCGACGGAACGACCAAGCCCACCCTGTCCCAATAGCGGAGTTGATGATGGGTGCAATTGCTCAGCTTGCACGCCTGTTCCGCTGTGAACGCGTGATCCACGCTTCCTTCCAAAGACTCGCGACAGACCCGAGACGGGCGTCTGTTTCCTCTCCACCAGCCGACTTTGGCCCCAGGTGCCCGCCGACGGGGGCCGGAACAATAGCCACTTTGTCTTTGCGAAGGTAGTACGGATCCCTAACGGCTTGATCGAGAACTTCGGAACCGGGTCAGTCGAGGAGTTGTTCGTCTGATTCGCTGCGATCGGGACTCCATCCCCGAGCCCTCAGGGCGTTCACGAGGGTGGTGGATGACGCCACGATGAGGGCAAACCCGAGAGCGGCCACCCATGTCACAGACACGTAGGCGATGACGACGGCCAGCCCGGCGACGATTCCCACCACGGAGAGACGCACGCCTACGCGTGAGGGTCGCTCGATCTGGCGAACTGCTCGGGCCAGTTCGGGATCCTCCTCCATGAACTGACGTTCGATTTCCGCCAGGATCTTCTGTTCTTTGTCGTCAAGCGGCATGTCGTTCACCGGGACCCGATTGCTCGCTGCCCTCTCCAAACAATACACGGGACTCGGCGACAGTCACCCCCCTCGACTCCCCGAGCTCTCCTCAGGGTCCGGCGCCAGCCTTGCCGGCTCGATGGCATGATGACCGAACCGGTCCCTCACCCGGCCGATGGCCTCGTCCAACCGGTCCCAGCCTTCCTCGGAGCCGAGTTCCAATTGCGCGGCGCTCGACGCATCCGACAAAGAGGCCCCGGACAGTCCCAACAACCTCACAGGCCGGCCGGAGTCGACATCCGCCAGCAACTCACGCGCGGTCCGGTACAGGTCGCGGGCTGAGGTGATCGCGCCTCCCGCGGTACGAGAGCGGGTGACGGTGGCGAAGTCCTCGTACCTCACCTTGATGCCCACGGTGCCGGCGGCCAGCCCGGCGCTACGCAGTCGGATCGACAGGCGCTGGGCGTGGGCCAGGAGTGCGGCTTCGAGCAAGTCCCGGCCCACCAGATCCGTTGGGTATGTCTCCTCCACCGAGACGGACTTGGCGGCTCGATCTGGAGTGACAGGACGGGGGTCCCTGCACCGGGCCAGATCGTGGAGGTGCCGACCGACCGACTTCCCGACCGCTGCCGAGAGCGCTGATTCCGGGAGCGCGGCGATGTCCCCGATGGTCTCAACTCCCAGCCCCTCCAGCCCGGCAAGTGTCGCAGGGCCCACCCCCCATAGTGAGACGGCCGGTAGGGAGTGGAC
>JBFFIL010000302.1:0-1858 GCA_041556535.1 Acidimicrobiia bacterium
ATCGATCTAGACACTCTCGGTGTCACTCCCAACGTGGTTCTGTCGACTCCGATCGACCTTCGCCTGGTCCTCCGCTGGCTGGCGATCCTTCATGGGCGCGTCCCCTGCGACATGGCCGCCACATCGGGCATCCACGGTGCCGACGAGGCCGTCAAGGCGATCCTCGCCGGAGCGACCGTCACGATGATGGCGTCATCGCTGCTCAAGAACGGGCCGTCCCGGTTGACCGAAGTGCGTGACGGGCTGGCCGCGTGGTTCAGTGAGCGTGACTACGAGTCCCTGGACCAGGCTCGAGGCTCGCTCTCATTCGAATCGGTCCCCGACCCGTCGGTGTTCGAGCGCACCAGTTACATGAAGACGCTCACCTCCTACGTTCCCAGCTGGTAGACCCGAACCGTCCTTCCCTCAACCCGATTCGCGTCGTGCCACGGTCCTGGGAACGGGTGCCCACGGATTTGGTCCCTTCTTCATCGTCCACCAGCCCTCGGTCTTCTCGTGCCGGTCGCCGCCTGTAGCCGGACGAGGTCTGCGGACGCGATGCACACCATCAACGAATACACCTACGACCGGGTTGAGGGGATCACCAATGCCGCCGACTTCATCAGCTGTCCGAGGGAGCAGAGACCCTCTTCATCTGGTAGACGATTAGCCGGGGCATCGCATCGCGCCGGGCGATAGCCTTGCCGGTCATGTATCAGGCGATCGTCACGATTCACATCCTGTCCGGGTTCGCCTGGGTTGGTGGAGGGTTCCTTCTCCTGTTGGCGGCTCGGAACATAAAGAAGACCGAAGGCCAGCAGGCTGCAGACGACGCGGTCGGCGCACTCGAGTCCACTACCAAGTGGCTCTTCGGGATCGCACCGCCACTGGTTCTCGTCACGGGGATAGTCCAGGTCTTGATGAGCGTTCAGCACGACTGGACGCACTTCTGGATAATGGCTGCGCTCGTCCTGTTCGGCGTCACCGCATTCATGGGAGCGGGGATCTCGGATCGCTGGGAGAAGCAAATGAAGGAGGCGCGGGAAGACGGGCGATCCCTCCCAGAGCTGTTCGACCGGTGGGTTCGGCTCGGCTGGATCGAGGTGGTCGTTGTCGTTGCGATCGTCGCTCTGATGGTGTTCAAACCGGTGTGACATGTACGAAGTCGTAGTAACCGTTCACATCCTCTCTGGAATGGCTTGGATCGGTGCTCTGATCGTCTTTCTGTGGGGCTCGCTCAACGTCCGCGCAGAGCGGGGCGATGAGGAGGCGATAGCTTTCGGTGACCGGTTGGAGAAGGCGACCACCCTGATCACCTATGCACCGTTCCTCGTCGTCGGAACCGGCATCGCCCAGGTTCTCATGAGCAATCAGCACGACTGGCCCCACCTATGGATCATCCTCGCGCTCGTCCTCTTCGTGACCGCTTTGGGTCTCGGAGGGACCAACGACGCGATGTTCAAGAAGGCTCAGAAAAAGGCCGACGAAACGGGCGAAGTCCCCACCAAGGCCTTCAATCTGTCGATGCGGCTCCTCTGGGTCGAGCTGGCCGTCATGGTCGCGATCGTGGTCCTCATGGTCGCCAAGCCGATTTGACGGACCGGGACAGGGCGCACGGAGTCCGTCGCCGCACAGACGGCCTTCCTCTTAGCCGCCCATCAAGTAGCGGCCGTGCCAGTCGAGGATCGCCTCGAATCTCTCCTTGCGGTGTCGCGGTTTGCCGCTCCGACTCATCTCGTGGCCCTCGTCGGGGAAGCGAATCATCTCCGCGGGGGTCCCGTTGCGCAACAGCGCCATGAAGTACTGCTCGCCCTGCTCGATCGGGCATCTCCAGTCGTTCTCCGCATGGACGATCAGCGTCGGCGTGGTGACTCGGTGC
>JBFFIL010000303.1:0-1847 GCA_041556535.1 Acidimicrobiia bacterium
CCTCGGTACCGGCTACGTGTAATGCCGGGCCGGGCCACCGGCCCGGGCCGCGGAGTCCCGCGGATCTGGCTGGCCCCGATCGTCGCGCTCACCTCGCTGTTGGCCGCAGCGGTTTCCGGGCTTCTAAGCCGGTCCGTCGTCCTCGACCTGATTTCCTGGTGGCCGGTATGGTCGCTGATGGCGGTGGCCGCCTACTTGGCGAGAGGACGCAAGCTCGGGCGGGTGAGACTCGACGGAGTAGTGCCCCTGCTGGTCACCGTCGCGGTCGCCCTACTCACCGTTGGGCATCTCGAGGGGTGGGCGGCGATGCCGTCCGGCTCGTACCGTCTCGTGGGACCGCCGACCGGGCCAATCGAAGACGCCGAGCTCTCGGCGCGGGTGGACGGGAAGCTCCGACTGTCGGCCGGCTCATCCGAGTTCCTGTACGTGGCCGAGCCGGTGCGTCTTGGCGGAGAGGTCGCTCTCCCCGAAGCCGTGGAGCGAACCACCGAGACGCGGGCGACCGTCATCTTGGGCCCGCCCCCCGAGCCGGGCTTCTACGGGTTCGCGGGCTGGGAAATCTCACTGGCGGGGCCGCCCGAGTGGACGCTCAGCCTCGAGGGTGATCTCGACGTCGATCTCAGCGATGTGCGGGTTGTAGCGGCCGAGGTCACGGGCACGGGCCGGATTCTCATCGGTGCGGTCGCCGAGGAGGCGACTCTGAGCCTGAACGGGGACTTAACCCTCGAGGTCGAGCCGGGGACGGCGGTCCGAGTAGTCGGAGTGGCCGAGGTCCCCCAATCCTGGGAGCGGCTCCCCGACGGCTGGAAGTCGCCCGCGGAGGGCGTCGGCTGGGTTGTCGAGCTCTCGGAGGCAAGCTCTCTGATCGTGACCGGCGGCTAACTACACTTTCCCCATCGTGCCCTCCGAACGGCTCAGACAGCTAGCTCTCATCGTCTGGGTAGCGGTTGGTGTCACCGCCATCGGCTATGTGATTCTTCAGGTCGCCGACTCGGTGCGTGTCATCTGGCTACCTGTCGCCTTTGCCGCCGGGCTCGTATTCCTGCTGGAGCCTCTGGTGAAATGGCTGGAGCGGATCAGGATCCACAGGATCGTCGGGACGTTCATCTCGTTTGCCGTTCTGGCAGCGTTCCTGCTGGCGGTAACGGCGCTGGTGTTCCCAACGGTGCGGGACCAGGCGGTCGAACTGGTCGAGAGACTCCCCACCCTCTACGGAGGCATGCTCGACTGGTTCCGGGACCTCAGCCAGCGCTTCGGCTGGGACCTCGACGCCATCCTGAGCCAGGAGGTAATCGAAGACTGGCTCAACGATCCGGCCAACCAGGAGACGATCCAGAACCTCCTCACCGGTTTTGGAGCAGGAGCCGGGTTGCTGATCCGCGGCGTCACCGAGGCGGTCGCCGTGATTCTCCTCGCGCCCGTCCTGGCGCTCTACATCCTCATCGACCTGGACCGCTTCAAGGCCAACGCCATCGGACTGACTCCCCCAAACCACCGCGACGAGGTGACCCACGTCGGCCGTCAGGTAGGGACGGCGCTCGGCTCATTCGTCCGCGGGCAGTTGCTCGTCGCTGCCATCGTCGGCGTCGCCTCCAGCATCGGGATGTGGGCGATCGAGTTGCCCTTCTGGCTGTTGATCGGGATTCTCGCCGGCCTCCTCAACCTGATCCCGTTCCTCGGTCCGATCGTTGGCGGCCTGCTTGCGGCGATAGTGGCGCTCCTGGAAGGAGACCCGGTCCTGGCCCTGCTGGCGGTGGCGATATTCACGGCGATACAGCAGGTCGACAATCACGTGATCACTCCGATGATCCAGCGAACCAGGGTCAACCTGTCCCCACTGGTCATCG
>JBFFIL010000304.1:0-1834 GCA_041556535.1 Acidimicrobiia bacterium
CTACGAGACCACCATCACCGCCGTCGAAGCCATCCCAGGCAGCAACTCTGAGCTGGAACTGACACTCACGATCGAAGCCCTCGGCGGTCCGATCACCCTTGCCGAGGAAGCAATCTCCATCGACATCATCCCGGGAGAGATCACATGCACCGGACTCCCAGCCTCTCTCACGAACACAGACGACAGCCCGGAGCGGATAGTCCTGACTTTCGATGGAGATGAATCGTGCAGCCTGCTCACCGAGACTGAAGACGTCGACTACCGCGCCAGGGACATCCCTGACGCGGTTATCGCGTTCGACACCGACCCCGAAGCCCCCGGTTGGGACGATGCAGGTGTCGGAGACAACTGGACTCGCAACATGTTCGGTGAAGACGAAGACTCAGGCACTTACACGATCACCGCAAGGAGAATCGACACCGGAGAGAGCTACACCATTGTCTTCACGATCCAAGTGTCGGGACCGAATGACAACCGAACCATGATCATCCAAGACGTCACCATCACCCCCGCCTCCAATTGATTCAGGGCGGCACTCGTGTTCTCGGCAGCCTGATCGGGACATAGGCAGGTGTGCCTCTTCTGTTGGGGACGGAGTCGTCGCCGGTTGCGTTTCGGTCTCCGTCGCATGCCGCCGGTTATGTGGGGCTGCCCAGGCCGTCTTCGAAGCCGACCGCGATCAGATGGTGCTTCGGTACCGGATTTAGTCCCGGCTCCTTTCACTCCGGAAGATCTTTAGCGCCCAGACCGAGCCAAGGCGCACATACGCGGCTCATGTTCGGTGGATGAGGTCCTATCCGTCCGGTCGCGGACGCGCGCCCACCTGGAGGTCGCCGCCTTCTGCGAAACCGAGGAAGAGCTCGGTGTCAACAGCAATCCACCAGCGGCCAGCCTCTTCGAGTCGCTGGTAGTAGACGGCTTCTTGTTCCATGACATCAGGGGCACACACGTCTTCAGTCGTGGTGAGTTCGCTGAAACTGATCAGCTGACCATCGCTCTGGCCTCCCTCAAGGCTTCCCTGAACAAAAGGCTCGTAGTCACCAGAAACCTCGTACCGGGCCTGATACTCGTTGCATCCGCCCGTTCCTGAAACGGTTCCGTCGAACCCGAACTCCAGGATGATCGTCGTGTCTTTCAGGTTCCTGGTCCGCTCTCCATTGGCGGCCACATACTCATAAACCAACCAGCGCGTTCCCGAGAGGTCCCCCCCAGCAGTTCTTGGATACACCACCGACGACGGAACAGGCTCCTCCACCGACTCGGCCCCAGTTCCCGAGTCGGACCCACAACCAGCGGTAACCACAACCGCTGAGACAAGGAGCAACCTTCGGACAGAAGCCAGACTGATTCGTTTCACATCACCTACTTGTTGAGGATTCCTCGCACCCCGGGAAGCCGTCGACGGCCCTCCGAGTTGAATCAACCTTGGCAGATCACCGGTCGCACGCGAAGCGATAGAGCCCAGATCACGAGGGCACTGCGCTCGATGAGGGTCCCGATGAAACCCTTTTCCTACCTGGGCTAGGGGAGTTTCCGATGTATCGAGGGGGGTGTCACCGACCGCGGTGGTTGATGCATCGCCGTGCAATCATCGACATCGTGCTGCCCCCGTCTTCACCGAGCAACTCTCCGATCCTCGACAGCATGGCCGCAGGAGCGACCGGCCCGCCACAGATCTCACACGCGGGGGTTGGATCGTGGCGGAGCTCCCGTCGTCCGACGGCCCATTCCGCTCCGTCGAAGGTTTTGCTCATGAAGATTGCACCGCTGGCCGCTTCGGGGCAGGTTCCAACGCATTGTCCGCATCCGACACAGGCCTTCGGGTCGAAGTAGA
>JBFFIL010000305.1:0-1807 GCA_041556535.1 Acidimicrobiia bacterium
CATCGGCGAATAGGACCTGCTTTGTGTCGTATTGGCAAACCCCGTCCGCGTAGGAGATCTCCCCGGGAAACCGCCCATAGATCGAGTCGTACTTGAGCAGGTAGGTGAGGGCTTCGCGATCAGCTATGTCGTTGATGGCGACGACGTCGAGATCGTCACGATCGTGTAACAGCCGGAACACGTTGCGTCCTATGCGGCCGAAACCCATCAGCCCAATGCGGATTGTCATTTGCGCCTTTCGAGCCCTGCGAAACGGTAGTGACCGTGCCCCTATTACCCGCAGAGAAGAGCCGGTACGTTGGTGTTCGGGGAGAGATGCTCGCTTTCTTTGCCATAGCAGCCGTGTGCCTCGTGCCACCGGTGGAAGGGCCGCTGGTCGCCGGGTACAGCCCATCGGGTCAGTACCAGGGGCACTGGGGCGTCGATTACGTGACGCCCTACGAGGCGATCGTCCTGGCTCCAGCGTCGGGAGTGGTGACATTCGCCGGTTCGGTGGCCGGGATGAGGTCGGTGACTATCGAGGCTGTGCCGGGATTCAAGATCTCGGTCTCGTATCTGTCCGACATAGGCGTCCAGCAGGGCTCGTGGGTTCGCCGCGGCGAACAGATTGGCACGGCCGGACTGCCCCACAGCCGGCCGGGTGTGCACATGTCGACTCGAATCGACGGGCGCTATGTCGACCCCGAGCGCCAGATCGGGTGTCGCTCGACGGACGTGTCGCGGGCTCTCCGGCTGATCACCCCTCCCCGCCCCTATCCTCGGAGCCGTGCGCACCGGCATTCTCGGCGGGACTTTCGACCCGATACACCTGGCTCACCTCCATGCCGGGCAAGTCGCCCTTCATCAGGCACGACTGGACCGCCTGCTCTTCATGCCGGCGGGGGACCCTTGGCAGAAGTCCGGTCGGAACGTGACGGGGTCGGCACAACGGCTTGAGATGACGCGCCTGGCAGTCGAGGGGGTCGATGGATTCGAGGTCGACGAGCGGGAGGTGACGCGAGTCGGGCCGACCTACACCTCTGAGACAATCGAGACGTTCCGTGACGACGAAGAGTTGTTTCTCGTGTTGGGGTCCGACGCAGTTGTCGGTCTTCCCAGCTGGCACCGGGTTGATGCCGTCCTGAGTCGGGTCAATGTTCTCGTCGTTCCGCGGAGTGGCGTCGAGCCGCCGGATGTGAAGGCGATCGTTCCGGATGCCGTCTTCCTCGACATGGGTGTTCTCGACGTGAGTGGAACCGAGATAAGGGCGAGAGTCAGAGACGGGAAGCCGTACCGGTTCCTCGTGCCAAAGGCTGTGCACGCCTACATCGAGAGCCGCGGCCTGTACGGAAAGCCGGATAGAGCCGATAGGGTGGAGGCCTCAGCAGAAGTGGAGGAATCGTCGTAGAGCAGAGTGTCGAGTTGGCCCGGCTGGCAGCCAACGCCATCTTCGCCAAGAAGGGGACCGACATTGTCCTGCTCGATGTTGAGGGCGTGTTTCTCCTGTCCGACCTCTTCGTCATCGGCACCGGCACCTCCCGTCCCCACGTGCAGGCTTTGGCCGAACACGTCGAGGAGAAGTTGAAGATCACGTTGGACGTCAAGCCTCTGCGGGTCGAGGGTAAGAGCGAGGCCGAGTGGGTGTTGATCGATTACGGCGACATAATCGTGCATCTCTTCCAGGGCCAGGCGAGGGAGTTCTACTCTCTGGAGCGGCTATGGGGAGACGCGGAGCGAGTCGCCTGGGTGGAGCCGGTAGGCAGCGGGAGTTGAGGAGTTCACCTTCGCCGAGGGTGGAATCTAAAATGCACGCTTCCCGTACCACGGG
>JBFFIL010000306.1:0-1805 GCA_041556535.1 Acidimicrobiia bacterium
GAGGAGCTTGTCCTCGTCGACGTCGAATTCCTCTTCGAATGCCGTAGCCTCATCGGGGACCAGATAGGTCACTGCCAGGCGATATGGCTGTCGCATGAGCCGACGAACCAGCGAGATGCCCAGGCCCCCTGTCCCTCCCGTTATGACAATCGATTTCTCCAAGGGTGTCTCCGTCCGCGGCTACTCGACAATATAGGTCGCCATCCACCCGCTCCGCCTGAGCCCCGCCGCCGATGCCAGGTCGGCTGACGTGTCGATGTCATGCAGCAGGCCCAACGTGGCCACGACTGCGGGTGTCTCCAACTGTGGCAGGTGCCGGTGAAAGCTCCCCGGCCCGAACCGGAACTCGAAACGCCGGGACGAGCCGATGGCCGATGTGCCACCGTCCGAGGACGGTGCAATGACATCGCGCCCTTCGGCGAGGTGCGTGGCGAGGCGGGTCACGTCGCTCTGATCGAGCAGAGGAAGGTCGGAGTGGAGGACAAGCCATGGGCTGTTCGCCTGCATGGCCCAGTCAGCTCCCGCTGCGGCGGCGAAGTCGAGGCCACCCTCTGGCTCGGGGAGAGGGGGGAACCCGAGCTCGGCTGCCCAGGTGGCCACCTCGGCATCTCCGGTGACGACCATGGGCACCAGGCCCGCCGCGTCGATCACTTCGGCCACATGACCCGCGATGGCGCGGCCCAGGTCCGATCTCGCCCGAGAAGTGACTGCGCCTGACAGTCTCATCATGCCGTTTCCAAAGGACTTGACCGGCAGAACTACGACGGGCTCCACAACCGGAGCGTAGGGGAATACACGAAGTTCGACGACGGTTCGGGATTGCATGCCGAGAGCTGTCTGGAACGGTGCGGTGCTGGCCGAGAGCGACGAGACGATCGTCGTCGAGGGCAACCACTATTTCCCGCCGGAAGCTATCAACGATGAGTTCTTCGGGGACTCCTCCTCGCACACCCGCTGCTACTGGAAGGGCAAGGCCTCCTACTTCGACGTGGTCGTCGAGGGGCAGACCAACGCCGACGCGGCGTGGTACTACCCCGACCCGTCGACGGCGGCCTCGAAGATCAAGGACTACGTCGCCTTCTGGCGCGGGGTGAGAGTCGAGCCCTAGGGGATGACCATCACGGGGCACGGCGAGTGATGGCACAAGCGGTCGGCAACACTCCCCAACACCACACGCTCGGCCAAACCGGCTCCTCTCCTGCCGATCACGAGGAGATCGGCGTCGCTCGACTCGCATAGCGACACGATCCGGCCGACGGGATCGCCCAATTCCTCGTGTGTCGAGTACTCGATGCCCTCGAGATCGAGGTGCTGTTCCATTTCGGTGAGGATTTGCTGTTGGCCTGCCGAGAGAGCGGCGGAGAGTGCCTCGGGCGAGGGCGGGGCCCCGCCTATGCCCCACCATCCCTCCGGGGTCCGGACGACGGTCACGAGGAGGAGCCGCGCTCCCCAATGCCGGGCGATCGCCGCGGCGTGCTCCGCGGCCCGCTTGCTCAGGTCGGAGCCGTCGACTCCGACCACCACCGTTGAGAGGTTCCAGTCCATGGTCTCGAATCTAAACGAGCCACTGAACAACATGCCCCGCGGCCAGGCCGTAGAGCCCTGCCACCACGTCGTCAGCGGTGACTGCCAGCGCTCCCTCCATCCGATCGGCGGCACCGACGCCGGGGAAGAAACCCTTGAAGATGTCTGCGAGCCTGAAGACGACGAAGGCCACCACCGCGCCAGGCCACAGCTCGAGGCCGATCAATGCGATGAAAGTGCCCGCCGCCTCGTCAACCACGATCCAGCTGGCGTCACCCTCC
>JBFFIL010000307.1:0-1801 GCA_041556535.1 Acidimicrobiia bacterium
ACCTCGACGGCTTCGACCCCTGCCCGCGACATGCTCTTGGCAACGACTGAGAAATCTCCGGGCTCGCCCCCGACCGCCGATCCCCACACCGGGACGCCGAGCCCGGGGATACGAGCCTCCATGTCCGCCACCCAGGCCGCTATCCCCGGATTCTGGATCCCTATCCCGTTGAGCATCCCGGTGGGAAGCGGGGCCAGGCGGGGAGCTTGCCTCCCTGGCCAGGGCTCGGGAGCCACCGACTTGGCCACCGCCGCTCCGTATGGCTCTGGGTCGGCCACCTCTACCCACTCCCACACGGAGCCGACCGTCCCCGATGCCGCGATGAGCGGAGAGCGGAGGGCCATCCCGCCGAGCGGCGTCTCTAGGCCGACCGGTGCCATTCCTGGAGGCTCCTCGGCCTGTTGATGGCGCCGGGGCCGGCCCGCAGGCTCCGGGCGACCGCCAGCCCCCCTTGGACCGTTGTCACACACGGTATGGCATGGCGACGCGCCGCCTTTCGGATGGTCATCCCATCCGACCGCGCCTTGCCACCCCTTGGTGTGTTGACAACGAGCTGGACCTCCCCGTTCTCGAGACGCTCGCCGATATCCCTCGGACCCTCCCCGATCTTGTGCACGGGCTCCGCCTCGATCGCGTGGTGCTTCAGGTACTTGGCGGTGCCGTGCGTGGCTATGAGCTCGAAGCCGAGCATGGTGAAGGCCTGGGCAACGGCAAGCCCCACCGGCTTGTCCCTGTCCGCGAATGACAGGAACACCCGTCCTCTGTCGGCAAGAACCTTCCCTCCACCGAGGAGGGCCTTGGCATAGGCGACTCCTACGTCTGCGCCTATCCCCATCACCTCCCCGGTCGCCTTCATCTCCGGGCCCAGAATCGAGTCCTCCTCGGGGAAGCGGTCCCACGGGATGACAGCGTTCTTGACGGAAACGAACTCCGGCGGGCTGCCCCCCGGGACCATTCCCTCGGCGCGGAGGTCCTCGATCGTGGAGCCCATCATCACCCGAGCCGCAATTCGAGCGAGGGGCACTCCACGCGCCTTGGAGATGAAGGGCACGGTGCGACTGCCCCTGGGGTTTGCCTCCAGCACGAAGACCTCGTCACCCTTCACCGCGAACTGGATGTTGATCAGGCCGCGGACCTCGAGAGCCGTGGCCAGTTCATGGGTCGCCCTCAGCACCTCCTTCACTACATCGTCGGACATGGTTGGAGGCGGGGTGACGCACCCGGAGTCACCCGAGTGGACTCCAGCCTCCTCCACATGCTCCATGACGCCTCCGACCAGAAGCTCATGCCCGTCGTATACGGCATCTACATCGACCTCGACCGCGGACTCGAGGAATCGGTCGATGAGGATGGGGTTCGCCGTGACCTCTGGATCTCCCTCGCCGTAGATCTCCCGCACGTACCCTGAAAGCTCCTCGAGGCTGTAGACGACTCGCATTCTCCTTCCACCCAAGACGAAAGAGGGTCGCACCATGACGGGCAGTCCGATTTGATCGACGACCATCTCAGCTTCGGCCGCCGATGTCGCCGATCCGGCAGGCGGCTGCTTGATCCCGAGATTCCGGCAGATCTCCGCGAACTTCTCGCGATCCTCGGCAAGGGCAATGGACGCGGGAGATGTGCCCGCGATCCTCACACCGGCAGCCTCCAGACCCTCTGCCAGGTTCAACGGCGTCTGGCCTCCCAGTTGGACGATGACGGCCTCGGGCTCCTCGGCCTTTATCACCTCGAGCACGTCCTCGATCGTCAGGGGCTCGAAGTAGAGCCGGTCTGATGTGTCGTAGTCGGTGGAGACCGTCTC
>JBFFIL010000308.1:0-1769 GCA_041556535.1 Acidimicrobiia bacterium
GCCGCCTCGTCCAGTTCGGGCAGTCCGGTCAGATCGAGGATGACGGCTCTGGCCCCTTGTTCGCGGAGGCCCTCGACGAGGGTCGCCCGAATCTGAGCGAGCCGACGCTCGTCCATCTCTCCGACGAGTGGCATCACGAAGATGTCCTCCTTGACGGGTATGAGTGGCGCCGCCAACGCGTCGATCGCCTGGTCCTGTTTGCGTATCAGCTCGGCGAGAGAGCCCCGCATCGACTCGAAGCTCCTCCCCAAGTCGCCGATTTCGTCACCTCTCTCAAGGGGCAACGCGCCATCGAGATCGCCCGAAGCAAGACGTTCGGCCTGCTTCGACAGGCTTCGAATCGGCCTGGTGAGGCTGCGGGCGAACCAGACGGCTATGGCGACGATCGCGCCCACCAGGATCACCAGCCAGACGATCATGCGGTTTCTCAGGTCTCGCGCTGCCTCGAACGCCTCCGACTCGTCGATCTCGCTCATCAGCACCCAGTCGAGCCCCGGAATCGCCAGCGGGCGGTACGCGGACAACACATCCACGCCCCGGTAATCCGGGAAGATCGCGGTGCCGATCTCTCCCCTTTGGGCAGCTCTTGCTCCATCGGTGCGGACGGGCTGGAGGCCTATCGAGGTATCCAGGTTCCCGATCGCAGCGACGGTCGCAGGCGCGATCCCGGCGTCGGAGAGCTGGGAGAGATAAGCCTCGCGGTCCTCGATGAGGAACCGGGACTGGTTCCTGACAGTGAAATCAGGCCCCACCACGTACGTCTCGCCGCTCGCGCCCAGGCCGACCGCGGACCACTGCTCTCTGCTGGTCATGATGCCGTTGAGACGGTCGACCGGCATCTGGAAGATCAGAACGCCGATCCGCTCTTCGCCGTCGTATATCGGCGACCCGATGAACGACGCTTGGGCGCTGTAGGAGGGGTCGTAGGGCTCGAAGTCCACTATTGCGTGATGGCCTTGCTCGGCCCACGCAGTGATGTTCTGCCGGAATGCCTCGCTGAAGTTCGTGTTCCTGTACGGACCGCTCAACAGAGAGGTTCCGAAGTCCACCTCTTTGAACACCGAATAGACGATATGACCCGTCTCGTCGTCTACGAGGAAGATGTCGTAGTACCCGAACCTCTCAAGGAAGTCGCGCAGTATCGGGTGATAGGCGGAGTGCGCAGCACCGTAGGTGGTGCCAGCAACTCCATCCAACAGCTGCTTGGCACCGGTGTCGAAAGGGCTTCCGCTGATGAACTCGTGCTGCAAGGCTCGCGCGGCGCGGTCCGCTGGCCAATATGGCCCGATCGTTGTGGGCTCGAGGAGATTGGCGTTCAGCCTCGACAAGAACTCTGTCTGGTAGTACTCCCTCAGGGCGAGATCGCGCCCCTCCCATTCAGAGTCACTCAGGTCGAGGTCGGCCTCGAACCTCGAAAAGGCGTCGGAGAACACTTCCATCGCGTCCACGATCATCCTGTCTTGCGCGAACGTGATCACCTGGTCGGCGATGACCTCGAAGTAGTCCTCGACTTGATCGGCCTTGAGTTCCCTGACGGCTACCAGTCGGTCGAACGACTGATCCTCGAGCGTCGAAACGCCGGCCCGATCGGCAAGAAGTGCAACAACGCCCACCGACACGATCGCCACCCCGGCGAGAACGCCGATGAGCCGGGTCCTGATACTCAGATTGGTCAGCACTTGATCTTCCATCCACCATCGGCCGTCGCCGTCCCACATGCCCGACTCGCGAGGCGTCCGGGCATTAAGAAGCTACCAGGTGCAATCTCC
>JBFFIL010000309.1:0-1761 GCA_041556535.1 Acidimicrobiia bacterium
AGGGACCGTATACGGTCCCTAGAGCGTCCAGAATGGGCTCTCCATCGAGGAGGCGTATGGACGCCTGGTGGGTCCCCCGGTCTTCAAAACCGGAGAGAGGCTGATCCAGTCTCTGGCGGGTTCGATTCCCGTCCGCCTCCGCCAGCTACCGGACGATGGTGGACCGCAGGATGCCGCCGAATTCGATCGCCCGGCCAAACGACGGTGCGACGACGAGCTGGCCCTGGCCTCGGGCGACCAGCCGCCTCGCCACCCACTGTGCCTCGGTCTGATTCTGGCCGCCGGTGCCGGCATACTCGGCCAAGGCCCAAGGCATGAAGAACACGCCTTCCATCGCGAGGTTCGCCTGGCCGGCCCAGTCGTGCTTGATCGGGGAGTCCGACCACAAGGCGAGGTCGTCGAACCGGCCGCTGTCGGGCGCTATCCACGTCAAAGTCCCCAGACCACCCGCCATGGCGACACGGGAGGTCTTCGACAGGTAGACCGCGGTGTAGTTGATCGTGAGACTGGCGTCACCGCTCTTCAACAGCGTTCCGGTGCTGCCCAGCGAGTCGGTGTAAGTGGTGCTCCCACCACGCATGAACGCCCATCCGGGGTCGGCGAGCGTGTTGTTCAGGATCAGATGGCCGGTGCCCGAAGTCACTTCGACATGACCGTCGAAGACGAAATTGCCATTGCTCAACGTAATCGTGGTCCTGACGATGAAGCGGGGGCAGTCGACATGGATGTCACCGGAAATCGAGATAGCAGGGTGAGACGAGGGCACGTCGCACGGGTACCCCAGACTCGTCCAGGTGGTGAATCCGGTCGGAGTACCCGTCCGGCCGACCTGCTCGATCAGCGTGTAGATGAAGGCGGAAGTGCTGGGACAGCCGGGAATGTCCTGCCCGTTGACGGAGGTGAGCGGGTCCACCGCCCACGAGGTCGATACGGGAGGCGCGGTGTAGTCGGGCCAGCAGTTGAACCTGCTGTCGATCGGCGCCCGCGTCAGCCGGCCCGGCAGCGCGATCGGATCGGGGTTCGGGCTGATCAGATTCCCCGGCGGGGCGACGCAGGCGGGAAGGTTGCCACTCGAAGAGCACCCGGGTGTCCCGGGGGCAAACACCTGGATCGAACCACAACCGAGCCCCGACGTGAAGGCTCCCACCGTCGTTGTGCCTGTCTTCTCGGCACAACCCACAGGGCCGTCGGCGCGGAGGACCGAGCTGTCGCCCTGGACATGGATCACGCCATCACTGCCGCACGTGCCCGAGGAGCCGTCCGAGTCGGAGGCGGCGACACCCTGGATGAGACCGGTGCCAGCCTCGTTGATGACGGCGTTCACAACGATGCCCCCCTGGCCCTGGACATTGATCGTCTTGCACCCGGTGCGTTCGAGAACGAGCAGGTTGAGAGGAACTCCGTCCACATCAATGAGGTCGGCTATGGCGACGGTGTGAACGTTCGTCGTCCCCTGGTCCCAGCCGAGTAGCTGGGAAAAGAAGGCCTGGCGGTCTGCACTTATCTCGACACCCACGCGCTCACAAGGGGCGCCGTCGTTCGAGGTGACGGTCTGAGTCGCCCCGAAGACACCGTCCATGAGATCGGCGTCGTCGACCACCGGGTAGGTGATCGTGATGGTGAACCGCCCGGATATCACCGTCACCGACTCCGGGTCGTTGGCTATGCAGGAAGCGTTCTGGAACCCATCGGTCGCATCGGAACAGATCGAAGTATCAAGAGACGAGATCTCCTGCGTGTTGATCGCTATGTATGCAAGAG
>JBFFIL010000310.1:0-1747 GCA_041556535.1 Acidimicrobiia bacterium
CCAGAAGCGGGTGGTTCGGAAGGAACGGGGCGAGGTGCTCCGCAACGCCGAGGGGCCCAACACCAGGGCCGCCCCCACCGTGGGGGATGGTGAAAGTCTTGTGCAGGTTCAGATGGCCACAATCGGCACCAAAGTCGCCCGGTCGCGCCAGGCCAACGAGGGCATTCAGGTTGGCGCCGTCGATGTAGACCTGGCCCCCGTGTCGATGGACGATGTCAGTGATCTCCCTGATCCCCTCCTCGAAGACGCCGTGAGTCGAGGGATAGGTGACCATCGCGGCAGCGAGCCTGTCGGAGTGCTCCACCGCTCTCGCCTCGAGGTCCGCTATGTCGATGTCGCCTCCCTCATCGGTGGCGACCACCACGACCCTCATGCCGGCCATGACTGCCGATGCGGCGTTGGTGCCGTGGGCAGATGCCGGAATCAAGCAGACGTCCCGCAGCTCTTCTCCGCGGGATCGGTGATACGCGCTGATGGCCAGCAACCCCGCCAACTCACCCTGGGAGCCCGCGTTTGGCTGGAGCGAGACCGAGTGAAACCCCGTGGCCTCGGCCAGGTAGGACTCCAACTCTCGAATCAACTCCAGGTACCCGGCTGCCTGGGCCACCGGCGCATACGGGTGAATACCCGCGAACTCAGGCCAGGTGATGGGAACCATCTCGCTGGTTGCGTTTAGCTTCATGGTGCAGGATCCCAGCGGGATCATCGAACGGTCCAGGGCGAGATCCCTGTCGGCGAGTCGCCTCAGGTATCGGAGCATCTCGTGCTCGGAGCGGTAGGAGGTGAACACCGGGTGGGTCATGAATGCGGTTGATCTCTCGAGCTCGGGCGGTAGCCCTGAGTCGAGGTCGGCCACCGCGGGCACTTCGACTTCGAAAGCCTTGGCGACCGTCGCCACCAGCTCTGCATCGGTCACCTCGTCCAGCGCTACGCGGATGTGGTCGGCGTCAACTCTGCCCAGGTTCACCCCTAGATCAAGAGCGCGGCCGATGATCCGATCCGCCATGCCAGGGACAGCGACGGTGAGGGTGTCGAACCACGTGTCGTTCACGAGTGTGTACCCCGCATCCGAAAGGGCACCGGCGAGGATGCTGGTCAAGCGGTGGACTTCTGACGCTATTTCGACGAGGCCATCGGGCCCGTGCCAGCATCCGTAGAGCCCGGCCATGACTGCGAGCAGCACTTGGGCGGTGCACACGTTCGAGGTAGCCCTCTCCCGGCGTATGTGCTGTTCACGAGTCTGCAGCGCGAGTCGATACGCCATCCGTCCGGCGGCATCGGTCGACACGCCCACGAGACGCCCTGGCAGGCCCCGGACGAGGCTCTCGCGCGTGGCGATGAACCCCGCATGCGGGCCGCCGTAGCCGAGAGGCACACCAAAGCGCTGGGCCGATCCCACGGCGATGTCCGCACCGAACTCCCCCGGAGGGGTGATCAGCGTCAGCGCCAGTAGATCCGTCGCGACGACGACGAGGGCACCGGCGTCGTGGAACTCCTCCACGAGGGCGGAGTGATCCCGGACAGCTCCGGTCGTATCGGGATACTGGACGAGGACACCGAAGGCTCGGTGCGGATCTGAGCCCTCTGCCAGTTCTTCGATCTCGACCCCGATAGCCGAGGCACGCGCTGCAACTACGGCCTTGGTGGGCTCGTGGCACCCGGAATCCACGAAGAACACATCCGCATCACCCCGGTGCAGGCGACGGGCCATAGCCATTCCCTCGGCGGCTGCTGTCGGCTCGTCGAG
>JBFFIL010000311.1:0-1747 GCA_041556535.1 Acidimicrobiia bacterium
CTCGACAAACCGCCCGACAATCCGCTCGTGCGCGCGCTCGAGAATTTCCCGCACGGCGCCCTCGCGGCGCCCGCGCGAATCGACCCCGATCACCGAAGCCAGCACCCGGTCGCCATGCAGCACACTTTTCATTTGCCGCGGCGAGAGATACAGATCGGATTCCCCGTCTTCCGGCATCACGAAACCGAAACCGTCACGGTGGGCGCTCACCCGCCCCGCGCCACCTCGTCAGCCCCCCGACACCGTTCAGCTCGATCGTCACCTCCGCGCCGAAACCTCTGGCGGTGAGAGCGTGGCCCAACTCGTGGATGACTATCGACACGAAGACGACCAGGGCCCAAGCCACAACGAAGACGGGATCCCCGACTCCCAGGCCGATCAGCACAGCTATCAGCAGAAAAGAGGGGCGGATCGTGACCGGGATTCGAAGGATGGGGAAGGTGAGCAACGGGGCCCAGTCTGGCCGATTCGCACCAATGTGCCATCTCTCACCCGGGGTACGCTCGGGGAATGCATGAAGATCTGAAGGCGGCCGTTGCCGCCGATATGCCACGTCTGAAGGCGCTTCTCGCCGACTTGGTCCGGATGCCGTCGGTGAGCGCATCCGGTTACGACCCTGCCGACGTCCGGGATGCCGGGGAGAAGATCGTCGACATGTTGGACGGATGGGGCTTCGAAAACGCAACGTTGCTCGAGAGCTCGGTCGGCCACCCCGCCGTCTTCGCCGAAAAGCCGGGTCCTGAAGGGGCGCCGACGCTGCTGCTCTATGCCCACTACGACGTCCAGCCACCTGGTCCCATCGAGGAGTGGGAGACCGGGCCGTTCGAGCCCTTCGAGAAGGATGGGCGTCTGTACGGACGAGGAGTCAGCGACGACAAGGCCGGAGTCGTCATGCACATCGGTGCGATCGCTGCTCACGGTGACGACCTCCCTGTCGGTGTGCAGCTGTTCCTCGAAGGTGAGGAGGAAGCCGGCTCGGCCGGGCTGGAGGAGATCCTGGAAAAGCACAAGGACATGCTCAATCCCGATGTGATCGTCATTGGAGACGGTGGCAACTGGGCAGTCGGTGTTCCCGCACTGCTCACGAGCCTGAGAGGTCTTGCCGCTGTAAAGCTGGAGCTACGCACGCTGCGGTCAGCGGTCCACTCGGGCGGATGGGGCGGTCTGGTGCCAGACGCGCTCATGGCGTTGGCGCGCCTCCTCACGACACTGCACGACGAAGAGGGCAACGTCACGGTCGAGGGACTCGTCAGCGAAGAGACACCCAACCCGCTCGACGTTCCAGAGGATCTGGCGAGAACCCTGGCTGGGGCGGTCGACGGCCTCGAGCTCATCGGCCATGGCTCTCTGCCGTCACGGCTTTGGACACGCCCGGCTATCAGCGTGCTCGCCATCGACGCCCCGCCAGTGGCGGAGGCGATCAACCAGCTCGTGCCCGTTGCGAGGGCCAAAGTCTCGCTGCGCATACCGCCGGGACAGGATGCCGACGCGGCGCTGGAGGCACTCAAGAGGCACTTGGAGGCAAACGTTCCCTGGGGCGCCGAGCTGTCCTTCTTCTACGAGGAGACCGGCGAGGCAGCGCTCATAGACACAGACAACTTCGCTGTCCACGCGTGGGCGGAGGCTTTCAAGGAGGCCTACGGCGTCGACCACGTGGAGATGGGCATCGGCGGATCGATCCCATTCATCGCCACATTCGAGGAAATGTTCCCGGGCGCCCCGATCCTGGTGAAGGGGTGCGGTGACC
>JBFFIL010000312.1:0-1694 GCA_041556535.1 Acidimicrobiia bacterium
TCGGGTCGGAAGTCTCGGCCTATCCGAAAGAGAGCTAGGTCCCGCTCCAGCAACTCGGAGGCAAGACCGACGCGGCCTGACCGAGCTGCACTCGCCGTGACGTACGGGAGGCCGAGACTTTCGAGCAGTTGGTTCGTCACGTCTTTGTCCCGAGATGCAATTCGCCACTCGTGACCCCGGTGTGTCAGTTCCCCCGCAAGGTGGCGGTAGAAGTGAACATGTGCCGGGTGGGCTATATCGAACAACACGCGCATTCCGGCGAACATGTTCCCATCTGAGAGTGGCCTGGCCCGTCTCTTCGGAGATCTTGCTCTCCACCATGAGTGGAAGCGAACAGGTGTTCGCACCTGATCGGGATTACAGTGTCGTACTCAGGCGATCAGGCGGAGCGTTGGCCAGCGAATCGATACTCATCAGGGGTGCACGGGAGCACAACCTCAAGAACCTCACGGTCGAACTACCGCGAGAGAAGCTGATCGTCTTCACAGGCTTGTCGGGCTCAGGAAAGTCCTCACTCGCCTTCGACACCATCTACGCCGAAGGGCAACGGCGCTATGTCGAGTCACTCTCAGCGTATGCACGGCAATTCCTCGGCCAGATGGACAAGCCCGACGTCGACTTCATCGATGGGCTGTCGCCGGCCATCTCCATCGACCAGAAGACTGCCTCGCGGAATCCGCGGTCGACCGTGGGAACGGTCACCGAGGTCCACGACTACCTCCGACTTCTCTACGCCCGGATCGGTGTGGCCCATTGCCCCAACGACGGGACACCGGTAGAGCGCCAGACCCCGCAGCAGATCGTCGATCGGATCCTCGAGTTGGAGGAAGGCACCAGGTTCCAGGTTCTCGCCCCGGTAGTGCGAGGACGCAAAGGGGAGTACGAGGGGCTTTTGAAGGATCTGGCTCAGGAGGGCTTCGCCCGAGCACGGATCGACGGGGAGGTCCGTGAGCTCACCGAAGAGATCAAGCTAGATCGCTACTACCAGCACACCATCGAGGTCGTCGTCGACCGCCTCGTCCGAAAAGAGGGGATGGAACAGCGGCTCACCCAGTCCCTCGAAACGGCCCTCTCGCTGTCCGAGGGTGTGGCCGACATCGAGATCGAGGACGGCAAGACCCTCACCTTCTCACAGCATCTCGCCTGCTCGAAGTGCGGCCTCAGCTTCGAGGACCTCCAGCCCCGCAATTTCTCGTTCAACAGCCCGTATGGGGCGTGTCCCGAGTGTTCGGGCATTGGGACCAAGTACCGGGTAGACCCCGAGCTGGTGGTCGCGGATCCCGATCTCTCGTTGGGGGATGGGGCCATTGGCATGTGGTCGTCGAACCGGATGCGGTACTACCACCGTCTCCTCACCGGTATGGCGGGAGCGCTCGGGTTCTCGATGGACACCCCGTGGAAGGACCTTCCCGATGGCATCAAGGAGAAGATTCTCCACGGGACGGGCGACGACCGGATCACCGTCGAGTACACCAACCGATTCGGGCGCAAGCGGAAGTGGGATGCCACCTTCGAGGGAGCCATCCCTTTCCTCAACCGCAGGCACGAGTCCGCCGAGTCCGACGGTGCCCGGGAGTACTACCAGGAGTACATGGCAGTCGTGCCGTGTGACGCCTGTCACGGCGGCCGCTTGAACCCGATCTCCCTGGCAGTCACCATCGACGATCGGGGCATCGCTGAGGTCTCAGATCTCA
>JBFFIL010000313.1:0-1693 GCA_041556535.1 Acidimicrobiia bacterium
ACCATGATCGACGACGACTGGAGCATGCGATCGTTGACCTCAACCGCGAACGACTCGAGGAGCACAAAGAGGGCCGCAAACGGTATCCACACCGTCCAGTCGGGCCGGTCGAACCACGAAAAAGCGCCTGCAAGTATCACGAAGCCCAGCAAGAAATAGGGCACAGCGATTCGAAGTCGTCGCTGCACCGAGGGGTGGAGACGTTGATAACGCCTCACCACCGGGTTGTTGGTCAGCAGGTTCATGGGGATCCCCGAGGTGACATGTTGCCTCAGCGTTCGGGTGGCCCGGCGTCTTTCATCAACCGATCCTTGTATTTGCCGCGCCTGCGGCAATGAAAGCCGCCAGGCTGGCGGCGGCTGCGAGAATTCGGACCAAACGGGCCTTCATACTCTTTGCACGCTCACCTTCGATGTCATATTCGACCGGCGTTGCATGCCGGCCGCGACATTCCGCTCCGCTTGGGTAGATGGGCGTTCAATTGCTTCAAACGGCAGATTCAGACGCCGGGCACACCAACGTTCCCGTGAGTCGGGAACCCTTTACATGTCAAAAGAGGCCCCTGACTTCGCCCGCCTGGGATGGGCAAGCGGTCAGAGACCGTCTGCCCCACAGCCCTATGAATAGCTTCCAGCCTGGCGCAATCTAGACCCCCCTCTGCACACCCACAAGAGAAAAAGGAATGCAGTGGCTGAGGAAGGCCCCGGGCCACCGTTACTCTGAGCCGCGATGGACATTGTCTCCCTTCAGGAGAAGATAGGTCGCATCGAAGGCATCGAAGCCGCCAGGGTCGTGTCGGACAACGGCCACATAGACGAGATTCACATCCTGGCCAGACGTCACAAGGCGGCGAAGCAGCTCGTTCGGGACGTCCAGTCACTCGGACAGGCTCTGTTCGGGCTGGACATCGATCGCAGGATCGTCTCGGTCGTCCAGTTGGCCGATGCCGATCTCGAGCCCGGATTCCGCCCGGCGCTGGTCGACGTGTCCGAGTCACTCGACGGCTCACGCGCCGAGGTGACGGTCACTCTCCGGTGGCACGACAGCCTCCTCGTGGGTCAGTCCGCCGGGGCGGCCGCCAGCGCAACACGAAGTCGGCAAATCGCCGAGGCGACGCTTGGCGCCCTCCGACAGGCCATCCACAGCGGAGCCGCCGTCGCCATCAGTTCTATGGACATCGCCACACTCGGCAGCCGCCGGGTCGCGATCGCCCAGGTGGTGCTCGTGACAGAGGCGAGCGAGAGAATGCTGATCGGGTCGGCATATGTCGAGGAGGACGAGACGCGGGCCGTGGTGAGGGCCGTGCTCGACGCCCTCAACCGTGTCCTCTCGGACCTCAGGGTTTCTTGACCGGCAACGCCGTAGCCACACCACATCACCTGTCCGCTGAGGCCGGGCGCCATGTCCTCGTCAATGGCGGCAATGCCGTTGACGCGGCGGTCGCTGCTGTGGCTGCGCAGGGCGTCGTTGCCCCGGAAACATGTGGCGTCGGTGGCGACCTCTTCGCCCTGATCCACGCCCCCGGATGGGACCGTCCCCGCGCTCTCAACGCCTCCGGGCAGGCAGGATCACACGCCGACCCTGCGATCCTCCGCGAGGCCGGCCTCGACGAGGTGCCGAGGGATCATCCGCTCACTGTCACCATTCCGGGATGTGTCGACGGGCTTGCGAGTCTCTCAGCCGATCTTGGCCG
>JBFFIL010000314.1:0-1630 GCA_041556535.1 Acidimicrobiia bacterium
GAGATCATTCGCCGCACGAAGCCGATCATCGGCTATCTCCACACCGGGATGGAGAAGACTGCCGAGCAGCTGACGTTCGGCCAGGGACCCACCAACGTGACCCGGATGGACTACCTGGCTCCACTTCACAACGAGCTGGCCTACTCGTTGGCGGTCGAGAAGCTGCTGGGCGTCGAGGTCCCGCCTCGCGCCGCAGCCATCCGGGTCCTCATGACCGAGTTGAACAGGATCTCGTCGCACCTGGTGGCCCTCGCCACGAACG
This sequence comes from Acidimicrobiia bacterium, assembly GCA_041556535.1. Classification (GTDB taxonomy): domain Bacteria; phylum Actinomycetota; class Acidimicrobiia; order Spongiisociales; family ZC4RG35; genus JAWWBL01. Next base: position 263 of record JBFFIL010000314.1, read on the forward strand.
GGATGGACCTGGGTGCGCTTTCGATGATGATCTACGGGTTCCGGGAGCGTGAAGCGATTCTGGCTTTCTTCGAGAAGACCACCGGCCTCCGCATGAATCACAACTACATCCGGCCGGGCGGAGTCGCCGCCGACCTACCCCCAGGCTGGAAAGACGACGTTGCGGCGATCAGCGAGGAGCTTCCCGGGCGACTAGTCCAGTACGACGACCTGCTGAGGGACAACCCCATCTGGATTTCTCGCACCAAGGGTGTCGGTGTCATAACGCGCGAGGAGGCGCTCGCCTTCTCGGTGACGGGCCCGACCCTCCGCGCAACGGGAATCGATTGGGACCTTCGCAAGGCTTTCCCCTACTCCGGGATAGAGCAATACGAGTTCGATGTCGTCACGGGAGAGAACGGGGACGTGTACGACAGGTACCGGATACGAGTCGACGAGATCTCCGAGTCGCTGAAGATCGTCGAACAGGTGATGGACGCGATGCCAAAGGGCGATTACCGGGTCGATGACCGCAAGGTCACGCCACCGCCCCGGGCGCGTCTCGACGAGTCGATGGAAGCGCTGATACACCACTTCAAGCTGTTCACCGAGGGCTTCAAGGTGCCGCCGGGTGAGGCCTATGTGGCGATCGAGTCTCCCCGCGGGGAGCTGGGGTGTTACATCGTCTCGGACGGTGGGGCCAGGCCCTACCGGATGCACACCCGCGCACCGTCCTTCTACAACCTCCAGGCACTTCCCATCACGATGGCGGACACGCTGCTGGCGGACACGATCGCCACGATCGCCTCGCTGGACCCGATCATGGGGGACGTAGACCGATGACCTGGTCCGAGGAGACGAGCGCCCGTGCCCGTCAGATCATCTCGCGCTACCCCGAGAAGCGATCCGCCATGATGCCGTTGCTCTATCTGGCTATGGCAGAGGAAGGGCGCCTCACCGACGAGGGAATGGAAGAAGTGGCCGCGTGGTGCGGGGTGACTCCGGCTCAGGTCCAGTCTGTGGCGAGCTTCTACACCATGTACAAGCGAGAGAGGACCGGCAAATACCTCGTCTCGTGCTGCACGTCGATCTCGTGCATGCTTCTCGGCGGCGACGAGGTGCTCCATGCCGTTGAGGACCAGTCGGGCGTCCCACACGGGGAGACCGACGAGGAGGGGCTGATCTCGGTAGAGCACGTCGAGTGCATCGGAGCGTGCGGTGGAGCGCCAGCCGTGCAGGTCAATTACGAGTTGATCGAGGGGGTCACACCGGAGAAGGCTCGTGAGCTCGTCGACTGGCTCGCGAAGGCCCGCCCCTCGGTGGTCAACACCGACGAGATGCAGGAGCTGTTCGGGGGGACGAGAAGCTTCGACTGGGCGATCCCAGAGGA
>JBFFIL010000315.1:0-1621 GCA_041556535.1 Acidimicrobiia bacterium
CGCCAGGTCAGGCTCCATGACCTCGCCGTCGATTTCATAGACGGGCGCGCCGGAAGGACAGTGCTCGACCATCCCGATCAGCTGGGTGCGGACGTTCACGTCGGCGGAATTGGGGAGCATCCGGTACCAGTCAGTGCCACTGTTGGCGCAGAAGCTGGCGTGCTGGCAGATCCTGCCGACGCGATGGACGATCAGGCCGGGCCCCTCATGTATCACTTCGCTCTGCTCGAACGTGGCCGTGTCTGCCGTCTCGGTGCCATCGAACCCCACCCGCGCATGACTGTTGTCGCAGAAGGGCTTGTTGTTGGACTGGCCGCACCGACACAGGTAAGTAGGTGAGTCATGGGGAAGGTCGGGGCCGGAGGCCCAGGTGAGAGGTTCGCCAAGGGCGGAGAGCACCATGCGCTTTGGGGTCAGGGGCAGATCCCCCTCGACCCGATAGGGACCGTCGGTCGTGACCGTGATCCTTGGCTGATCCGCGTCCACACTGCCTCCAGTGCCGAGGTTAATCGGGAGACACAAAGCCACCGTTCGGGATGGTGGGTCGGACGAGAGTGTGGTTTTCCACACCAATGAGGGCGGACAGCACGGTCGAAGCGAGGCCGCCGCGCCCGTAGCTTTGCTGGCATGGTCGACCAGCACGATCCGAACTGATGTCGATTTCCGTCCTATTGGCCGACGACAATCTCCTCATCCGCGAGGGGGTGAAGGCGCTGATCGAGCTCAGCGACGACATCGACGTGATTGGCGTCGCCTCAGAGTACGACGAGCTGATCGACGCGGCCGAACGGAACCCGCCCCAAGTCCTCGTCACGGACATCCGCATGCCACCCAACTTCCAGAGGGAAGGCATCGATGCGGCGAAGATCGTGCGAAAGATGAACCCCGGGACCGGTGTGGTGATCCTCAGCCAATACGACGATCCGGAATATGCGATATCGCTGCTAGCCGAAGGCTCCGATGGCTACGCCTACCTTCTCAAGGACCGCGTGGCCGAGGGAGACCAGTTGGCGAGAGCCATCAGAGAGGTCGCCACCGGGGGCTCGATGCTCGATCCGCGAATCGTCGAGTCGCTCACAGCCCCCATTTCGTCCGAGGGGAACCTCGACATCGGCGAGCTGAAGCTGATCACGAGCATCGCCCAGGGATCGCCGATAAAGGCGATCGCCGTTGCGATGAACACGACTCCCGCCGACATCGACTCGCGTATCGAGAAGCTCTGGGTGAAGCTCGCCGTCGGCGTCCGGTCCGGCAACGCAAATGCCATCAACCAGCTCAAGACGCTCCAACGGGCGATCGCCGACAGAGAGGAGCAGGGCGAGGAGTTGTCGAGGATGCTGCCTGGAGGCGTAGCCGAGCGACTCCGGGAGCGTGGTCATCAGATCGGAGAGACAGAGGACCTCGAAGTGACCGTCCTGATGGCGGACATTCGTGGATATTCGAGCATCGCCGAGAGGACGGAGCCTTCCGCGCTGGCCGGCCAACTCAACCGTCACCGCGCAGCTATGAACCACGCCATCCTGGAGGCCGACGGAACCGTGATGCAGTTCATCGGGGATGCGGTCCTGGCGAGCTTCGGGGCTCCCGAGCCCATGGACAGCCACGCCGACGCCGCCCGCCA
>JBFFIL010000316.1:0-1615 GCA_041556535.1 Acidimicrobiia bacterium
GCAACCCATGGCGCTTTTGGCTCGACGGGGGGCTGGCCTACGTGGCCGACGTGGGTCAGAACCGCTACGAGGAGGTGACGGTCGTCGAGCTGGTGCCGGGCCTGAACTTCGGATGGCCCATCACAGAGGCAAGCCACTGCTTCCGCCCTTCAACGGATTGCGACACCACCGGGCAAGTCCTGCCCCAGGTCGAGGTCGCCCATGGCGACAGCGGGACTTGCTCCATCACCGGCGGTCTCGTCTACAGGGGAGAGGAAATCCCCGAACTCGACGGTGCGTATTTCTACTCCGACTACTGCGGCGGGTACCTCCGCAGCTTCCGCTACACGGGGACCGAGGTCGTCGATGCCACTGATTGGACGGAACAGGTCGGGATAGCGGGACGGGTTGTCGGGTTCGGCGTCGACGGCTCAGGAGAGATGTATGTCATGACCATCACCCAGGTGCTCAAGGTCGTGCAGATTCGGGAATGACCACCGGATAGGCTCGGGCCATGGCCACCATCTTCACGCGGATCATCGAAGGAGAGCTTCCTGCCACGTTTGTGTGGAAGGACTCGCAGTGCGTCGGGTTCATGTCCATCAACCCCTTGCGGTCCGGTCACACTCTCGTAGTCCCGCGAGACGAAATCGATCATTGGCTCGACTGCCCGCCCGGTCTGCGCGACCACCTGTTCGGAGTGGCTCAGACCATCGGAAAGGCGATAGGCGAGGTCTACCTACCGGCCAGGGTGGGGCTCATGGTCGCGGGCCTGGAAGTGCCCCATCTGCACCTGCATGTCGTTCCGATCGACGGTGTTCAGGACCTCGACTTCGCCAACGCGGCGGCTTCGGTCGACCCCGCCGAGTTGGAGAGCGCCGCCTCCTCGATCCGCGTAGCCCTCCGGCGCCACGGCGAATCGGGCGTATCGGGCTGAAGTGCCAGTTCTCCTAGGGGGAATCACCTCCCTGATCTATGGCGTCGCCGACTTTCTGGGCGGTGAGGGCGCGAAGAGAGCGCCGGCGGCCTCCGTCGTCCTGTGGGCCGGGGTCGTTTCGTTCCCATTCGTGCTCACGTTGGCCGTGGTGGTGGGGGGCGAGGCCACCGCTCGGGACTACGGGTTGGGGGCGCTGGCCGGCACGGCGGGCGTGATGGGCCTGGTGTCGCTCTTCGCGGGCCTGGCGAAAGGCCAGGCAGCAGCAGTCGCACCGGCCGCCGCCGTATGCACCGCGGTGCTGCCAGTCGCCGTCGCAGTGCTGATCGGAGAGCGCCCGTCATTGCTCGCCTGGGTGGGGATAGCGCTGGCCTTGCCGGCGATCGTGCTGTCGTCGTGGGTGGCCGACCGAAGGCAGGTTGCGCTCGGCGGCGTGGGCTATGGGTTGGCGGCCGGTGCCGGCTTTGGCGCATACACGGTCCTCATCAACACGACGGCGGACGCTGCGGCACTGCTGCCGCTGATACCCGCGCGAGCGACTGCCATGGTGGTCGTGGTCGCGGTGGCCGCCGGAGGATTGTGGAAGGTCACCGGCCCACGTTCGGTGCCGACTCTGATCGTCGCCGGCAGTGGCGTCCTGGACGCTGCCGGGAACGTGACGCTACTCCTCGCCCTGAGGTCCGGATCACTTGCCCTTGCCGC
>JBFFIL010000317.1:0-1597 GCA_041556535.1 Acidimicrobiia bacterium
CCGGTCGGCCATCCCCTTTCGATCGAGTTTGGTCTTTTCCTATCCGGCTGGATCCCAGTCGGCCATGTACGGGGCCTCGTAGAAGCCCGAGATGTCACTGAGGCCGAACCTCGACTCCGTCACGGACACCGGGACTCCGATGTTGTCCTCGTTGGTCGGTACCCGATCCAACGGGGTCGCACCGTAACCAACGAGCTCCCCGCCGAACCCCATGTCGACGTCCTTGACCAGCTCGATGGCGGCGAGCATGCCGGCCCGGCTGATGTCGCCGTTGGCTATCGCTGCCTCGAGCAGGACGTGGAACGTCTGGGCCTGGGCGTATCCGAAGAAGAAGAAGGCGTTCACCATCTCGTCGGTGACCCCGACATCGTCTCCGTGAGCCTCGAGGTCGGCGCGCAGTGCGGCCATCGACGTCGTGTCGTCTTCGAAAGCAGGACCGGCGCCCAACCCGTAATACGGGAACGACGCGAACAGGGCCAGGCCCGCAGCCTCATCACCCGCACCAAGCGCTCCAGGGAGCACCGGGTTGTACGACGGGCTCGACCCGAACACGGTCGGCGAGTACTCGATGACTGCCGCTGTGCCCAACATCGTCGCAAGAGCGGTCGGAAGGGCGCAGATGAACAAGACATCGACGCCGGCGGCGGCGGCTCCGCCGATCTGAGCGCTGAAGTCCGTGTCTGTCGCGGCGTAGGTCGCCTCGTAGGCGGCATTGAACCCGGTATTGGCCTGACCGAAGTCATAGCCGTTCTTGCAGTCCTGGCCGTAGTCGTCGCCCTGATAGATGATGCCGACCACGCTGTCGGCAGTCATCACCGCTGGATCTGCGATGTTCATCGCCCAGTGTGGGGCATTGGCGAACTGCGCGAAATAGGTATTCGCGGCCAGGTTCAGTATGACATTGCTGGTCAGAGCCCACTGTGACGCCAGCGATCCGGCAGCCACGAGAATGTTCTCACCTGCAGCCGCCTCGTAGATAGACGCCGTCGTCGGGGTGCCAATGGCGCTGGAGAAGCCAAGGACCTCGTCCTTGATCTCGTTGTAGACCACGACGTTGGTCTCGGGGTTGTAACCGTTGTCGCGGATAACCACTTCGACCGGGTACATCCCTGCCACGCCTCCCGCGGCGTTCACCTTCTCCCAATAGACGCGGTGCCCGTTGAGAAGGGAAGCCCCGATTCCCGGAATCGGACCGGTCAAGGCAGCTAGAGCACCGACCTTGATCGTCCCCGTGTCGGGATCGAAGCCGACGTCGTAGTTGAGCATGGCCATGCCCTCGGTGGTCGTCGTCCCGTGGTCGTCATCATGGGTGGTCGTTGGCTGCGGCTGAGTCGTCGTCGTAGCCGGCGTCGTCGTACACGACGCAGCCACCATGGCGAGCACCGCCAGGACCACGAGCCCTCTTCTAGATCTCATCGGTTCAGATTCCTCCTGTCGTCATGACCCCGCCCAGAGACGGGGCCCTTGTCACGATACCCACGCGGCTGTGCACGCGTCGGCTCTAGTAAGTGAATGGCCAACCTTTCCAGTAATTCCGCACCCGGAACCACAGGCCGAACAAGCCGAGTGGCTCCAGGATGAGAAAGCCAATGATGAA
>JBFFIL010000318.1:0-1588 GCA_041556535.1 Acidimicrobiia bacterium
CATGGACGACGGCGCCATCGTGGAGCGCGGGACCCACGAAGACCTCATCTCCGCAGGTGGCCTCTACTCGGAGCTGTACGAGACGCAGTTCGAGAATGCGGCGCTCTAGGCGCCCCTCGTCAGGTTCTCGAACAGAAGCCTGCGGTCGGTGCAGAGCAGGAGCACGTCACCGTCGTGGGACATCCAGAGTTGCGGCCCCGCTTTCAGCCAGGCTCGCCTGGGGAGAGCCTCGAGGTGTTTTCGCTTTCTGCCCGACGGGGGCGCATAGGCGAGGACGAATGGCGCCGGAGCGGCAAGCGCGTCGAGCGGGCCCAAGAGGTCGTAGCTGCCAAAGAGAGCGGCAATTGCCTCAGCATGGTCCACCGGCCCTGCATCGCTGAACCAGTCGACTTCGGCGCACTCGGCGCAGGCCGCCACCGCGATACGACCTACCCAGACGGGCTTGTGCTCGCACATCTCTTGTTGGATGAGGTCCATGACCCACAAGGTAGGGATTGGGTGTGACAGATTCCCGAGGCGACTAGAGCTCGATTGTCGGCATCTCCATCGTGTCCTCCAACCTCGCGCCGGGGACGAGCAGAACAGGGAGGTGGGAGTTCACCATCACGCGCGCCGAGACGCTTCTCCATGCCTCCTCTGTGAACAGGCGGCGGGTCGCACCCATCATCACCATCTCGGCCCCGACGTCTGCCGCCGTCTCGATGATCGCCTCGGCCGGGTCGTCTCCCTCCACGAAGCGGATCTCGCAGTCGATTCCCTCCGCGATCAGAGCCGAGCAGATCGGGTCTACGGCACGCTGGCCCCGCTCTTCGAGGTAGCGGGCCGCCTTCGACTCGGCCGAGCCGTTGTCACTCGGCGCATCGTCCAAGAAAGAGCGCTTCACGTCGTCGTCGAGTGCCTCGAGGAACGACCTGGGCACCTGGACGACCGTCATCACGGTCACCTGGGGCTCGTCTCCGACGAGGAGCTTGCACAGGTCGGCGACAGGGGCGGCGGGCAGGACCCCGGTTGTCGCAATGAGGATCCGCACGTGCGGAACATTAGGGTGCCGGGATTCTGAGTGTCGGGGCGGACGGGCGCACGGGTAACTTCGTCCCCCTCAAGGAGGAGTATGCAGATCTCAGTTGAGGGAAAGGTTGCCCTCGTGACGGGGGCGAGTCGAGGGATCGGCCTGGCCACGGCCCTCGAGTTCGCCAAAAGCGGTGCCACCGGTGTGACGATCACGTCCCGGAAACCGGAGAACATTGCGGCGGCGCAGGACCAACTCGTGTCCGCGGGCGTGCCGGCCGAGAGCGTTCTGGCGCTGGCCAATCGGGCCGACTCGGAAGATGAGGCAGCCGACGCTGTCTCACAGACCATCGAGCGATTCGGGTCCATCGACATCCTCGTCAACAACGCGGGCACAAACCCCTCGGCGGGAGAGCTGATGAGCGTCGACATGGGTGCGCTGGACAAGACGTGGGCCGTGAATCTGAGGGCTCCCCTTCTCTGGGTCAGAGCCGCCTATGGCCAGTGGATGGAGGCGAACGGAGGCTCGATAGTCAATGTCTCCTCTGTGGGCGGCCTCCGGCCGGGTCCGATCACCGGG
>JBFFIL010000319.1:0-1582 GCA_041556535.1 Acidimicrobiia bacterium
GCCCGAGGAGCAGCAGAGGGTCAGCCGGGAGCTGGCCGCGGCCCTAAACGAGATGCCGGGGGATGCGGCAGCCGACCTCATAGCCGAGCTCGACGACGACCTGAGAGAGGACTTGTTCGGCGCCATGTCGGACCCGGCCGAGGAGAAGGTCCGGGGTCTCCTGCTCTATCCGCCCGACAGCGCGGGTGGGCTGATGACGACGAACGTGGCCGCGCTGCCCCTCGGTCTCACCACTGGTGAGGCCATCGAACGTCTTCGACAACTCCATGACCGATGGAAGGACCTCTCCTACGTCTACGTCGTCGACAACGAGCAAAAGCTTCAAGGGGTCATCTCCTTCCGCCACCTGGTGTTCCACCGGCCCGGGGCTCCTCTCGCAGACGTCATGGTGGAGGCGCTGTCCGTCACGCCCTTCACCGACCGGAAAGAGGTGGCCGAGATCTGCCGGCGCTATCACTGGTTCGGGGTCCCCGTGACGTCCGAGGGAGGAGTTCTCCTCGGAATGGTCACCACCGACACCGTGATAGAAGCGATCCAGGACGAGGCGACGGAAGACTTCGTGGCTGCAGTGGGCGCAGGGATCGGCGAGACCGTCTACTCCGACGTCCGTGACTCGTTTCGGGGGCGGGCCCCCTGGCTCATCGTCGACCTCTTTCTCGCACTGGTTGTCGCCTTCGCCATCGAGGCACAGACGGGAATAATCGGCAGGGAGCCGGTCCTGGCTGCCCTCATGCCGGTTGTCGCCCTCATCGGGGGCAACGGAGGGAACCAGAGCCTTGCGGTGATGATCCGCTCCCTGGCCTCCGATGACGTCCCGGGCGCCCGTGTCCCCGGCATCCTCGCCCGCCAGGCAGGCGTCGGTGTCCTCAACGGGGTCCTGCTGGCAACCCTTGCCTTCATCGTGACCTTCTCCCTGCTCGCGACCGGCGTATTCGAGGGAGACGCTGCGCCCCTCGCGATGGCGACCGTGGTGTCCATTGCGGCTATGGCCAACATCGTGATCGCATCGGTGGCCGGCGCGTGGATCCCCATCGCCCTGAGGAGGCTCGGTCTGGACCCGGCGCTCGCATCGTCGATATTCCTGACTCTTGTGACCGACGTCGTCGGCTTTGGCGGGTTCCTCCTGGTCGCCGCCTGGCTCGTCTAGGTGGCGCTGGGGTGGCCGCTCAGCCGACCGGCGAACAGAGCCGGTCGGACCGGGTCATGGCGTGTCAGGCACACCGGTGACACTGTCAACTGCTGAGGACGAACTCACCGAACGCTGAGAACGGGCCCTGGAATCGAAGGATGTCGCCTTCGACCAGGCTCACGAAGTGGTGCCCATCGAGAAGGGCCAACTGCTCCTCTGTGCGCTGATCCGCGGTGACCAACAGAACAGTCAGAACATCCTCGTCGTCGAAGACTTCGACACCCCACAGACCGGGGTTGCTCTCCCGCAGGTCCCATATGAAGTTCTCAAGGTCGATATCGGTGTAGGCGCCGGGCGGGATCAGGATGTAGACGACATCGCCGTTGTCGTCCCTGATCGTCTCGACCACCTCGAATTCGGTGATCGTCTGACCGCGCAGCGTCGTCGAAGGGC
>JBFFIL010000320.1:0-1576 GCA_041556535.1 Acidimicrobiia bacterium
GAGAGTGGCGGAAAATGGGCTTTCCGACCTATGAAGGAAGAGAGAGGCCAGGAGTGGGATAATCGAGTGTGGACTGGCTCGACAACCTCATAGGCGACAGCTCCGCCGCCGCCAACATCCTGTTCTCCCTGGCTGCCTTCGTAATCGTCTTCTTCGCACGGATGGGGATGCTCCGCATCATTCACTCGACCGTCGACGACGCAGAAGGGCACTATCGGGCGCGCAAGATCGTCAACTACACGGCGACGGTGGTCTTCCTCGCCACGCTTGCGTTCATCTGGGTCGACGCCTTCTCAAGCCTGCCCACCTACCTCGGACTCGTCTCCGCCGGCATCGCCATAGCCCTTGCGGACGTCCTCAAGAACATGGCGGGTTGGGTCATGATCCTGACGAGGAAACCGTTCGAGGTCGGTGACCGCATCGAGGTCGTGGGTCTGATCGGCGACATCGTCGACGTCCGGCTGTTCAGGTTCTCCATGCTCGAGGTCGGGGGTTGGGTCGATGCGGAGCAGTCGACCGGCCGGCTGGTCCACATACCCAACGGGGTCGTATTCACCCAGCCTGTTGCCAACTACACCGAAGGGTTCGCCTACATCTGGGACGAACTCCCGATCCTCATCACCTTCGAGTCCGACTGGAGGCGCGCCGAGGAGCTGATAAAGGAGATTTTGGCCAGCGAAGCACCCGACGTAGAGGGGGCTGCCGGATCTCGCATCCGGGAGACGGCGCGCCTCTACTCGATCCGAATCGGCAAGCTCACACCCGTGGTGTACGTGTCGGTCAAGGACAGTGGAGTCCTGCTCACGGCCAGGTACCTGGTGGAGACGAGGACGAGACGAGGGCGGGCCGACCGCATCTGGCGCGCCGTGCTCGGGGCATTCGAGGCCGAGCCCAACATCAACCTCGCCTACCCGACGACGCGAATCTTCAGAACCGATCCGGATGGGCAAGGACTCTCTTAGCGACGCGATCGCGACTCTCTCCGCCGCCGACCAGATCCTGGTGTTCACCGGCGCGGGTCTCAGCACCGAGTCGGGCATCCCCGACTTCCGGGGCCCCGAGGGGCTGTGGACCAAGCTCGACCCAGAGGACTTCACCATCCAGCGTTTCGTCGCCGATCCGGATCTGCGCATCCGAGGCTGGCGGATGCATGCCGATGGAGAGCTCTGGGGCGCCAGGTCGCAGGTTGAGCCGAATCGGGGTCACGCCGCAATCGTCGATCTCAAGGACGCGGGCCGTCTGGCGGGTGTGGTCACCCAAAACGTCGACGGGCTCCATCGCAAGTCGGGTCTGGCCGACGACTACGTCGCCGAATTGCACGGCAACGTGCGCGGGAGCCATTGCGTCGACTGTTCGTCGCGGTGGCCCACCGAGGAGGTCCTGGAGTGGGTGGACCTCGGCCAGTACGACCCCGAATGCCCGGTTTGCGGGGGAATCGTGAAGACCGACACCGTCATGTTCGGGGAAACGCTGCCGGGAGAAGAGGTGAGGAAGGCAGGCGTGTTCCTGGCGATAGCCGACGCGGTGCTGGTGGTCGGATCGACGGTAGGCGTCTGGCCCGCGGCCGACATCGTGA
>JBFFIL010000321.1:0-1576 GCA_041556535.1 Acidimicrobiia bacterium
CGGTGTCGTACATGTGCGGAAGCTGGAGACGGTGGGCTTTCGCCGCTGATCCGAAGTCCCAGATGCGGGGCCGGCCGTTGCGCGTCACGAGGGCGTAGCGCTCGCCCTTGTTGAAGGCCCAATAGCCGATCTGGGTCGCCGTGGCGTAACGGATGTTGGAAGTCTCGAACAGCAGGACGGCCCCGAGATCGAACTTCTCCAGCATCATCCGCACCCGGTCGAGCCGGTATTGCCTCAATCTCTCGAAGTCGACTCGGTTCTCCCAGTCCACCCCCATCACTCCGGGTGCAGGGCTGGTGGCTACGGGGAACTCGCTCATCTCTTGCTCCTTCTCTAGGGGTTGCGGCCTAATCAGCCAGGGCCTGCTCGAGGTACGACCAGTCACGGGCGAATCGATAAGAGTGTCTCGGGGGAGGTTGGGGTGCCTGGGTCTCCAGCCACCGGACCTTCCCGGTCCCGATGTTCTTGAACTCGTGGACGCAGCCGACGCCTGCCCAGGCGATGTCCCCAGGGCCGAGGGTGTAGCTATGGCCGTCGAATTTGGCCTCCACGTCGCCGTCCAGGATGAGATAGGCCTCCTCCAACGGGTGATCATGTGCGCCGGCCAGGCCTCCGGGCTCGTACTGGACCATGAACATCGTCGACAGGTCGGCGCCGAGGTCGGAGTCGATCATCATCTTGACCGTGATCCCGCTGTACACCAGGAGAGCGGTCCGCATGCTCGCGCTCACGGCGAGCCGGTCCTGTGTCTGCCGGGTCGGATCGGACGATTCGCGATCGATATGGCCGAAGTAACGGTTCCGGGGGTCGCGAACGTCGATCCTCCGGGCCTCCAACGCGGAGAGAGCAGGGGTGAATTGGGTGTCGTAGCCGAGACGCTCCCGAGGGAGCGGGGCCTTCATCTCTGCGAAGTCAGCGGGTCGGTCGCCCGTATTCCGGAAGGCGTGGGTCATTCCGACGGGGAGGAGCCCGTAGTCGCCCTCCACGAGAGCGACTGCCCCCTCCGGGGTGTCGACCGTCAACTGGCCGCCGATGACGTACAACGTCTCCTCAAAGGAGTGCACGTGGGTGTCGACGCTGCCACCAGGGTCGAGGCGGGCGACACGAAAGCCCATCTGCACCGCCCCGGCAGCCTCATCGATCATCGCATCTCCGGTGTAGCCGACGCACCGACCCTCGAACTCAGGCGGAACCTGGTAGTCGAAGTCGCTTCCGAGCTTCACGATGTGGTTCGCCATCAGCGTTCTCCCTCCCTCAGATGGACCGCTATCGCGCTCAGGTCACGGTCCCCCATCCCGTGATCCAGAGCCTCCCTGACGATGTCGAGGCCGACCAGCGCCTGCTTCATCGGAGCGCCGACGCGACCTGCCAACTCGGTGATCAACTCGAGATCCTTGGCGACAAGGTCGAGACTGAATGCCACTAGTGCCCCCTCCGGATCGAGATAGGCGTCCTGTTTGTAATGGACGAATGGGGCGCCGCCCGCGCCGCTGGCGAATACCTGGTAGGCGACTTCCCGCGCGATCCCTGACTTCTCGGCGAGAACCAGAGCCTCGGAAAGGGCGATGTTCAATCC
>JBFFIL010000322.1:0-1525 GCA_041556535.1 Acidimicrobiia bacterium
CCTCTTCCCGGAGCGGCCAGGGCCGGGACTGCGATGGCCAAACCGTGACCGGTCGAATCCGAAGTAACTTGGGGGTCGCCCTAGACATCGGATGGGAGACATGACGCCGCAAGCGGTCCAGGTTTACAACACATTCCTCGCCTTGCTCGCACTGGCTTCTCTCGTGACTGCGGTCACCCTGACCACCTATCGCATCTGGAGGGGAGCTGACGCCGGGGACCTGATGAGCAACCAGGTCGCCCTTTGGGCTGCCTGGCTCGTGGCTGCGGTCGCCACCACGGGATCGTTGATCTACTCCGAGGTCATCCACTTCGTCCCGTGCCGGCTCTGTTGGTTCCAGCGCATTGCGATGTACCCGATGGCGGCGGTCCTGGCTGTTGGAGCGATTCGCAAGGACGCGGCGGCACGTCTCTACGCCCTGCCATTGGCGCTGACCGGGCTGGCCATCTCGATCTGGCACAACTTCATCCAGCTCGTGCCGAGTGCGGAGGGCGGCGCGTGCAGCACCACAGTCCCGTGCTCGGCGAAGTATGTGAACGTCTTCGACTTCGTCAGCATCCCGTTTATGGCCGGAGCCGGGTTTACCCTGATCGCCGTTCTCCTCCTCTTCTATGTGAGATCTTCGAATGAGTAGACCTTTTCTCTGGGTAGGTGGCGGGATAGTCGGTCTAGGGCTGATCATCTGGCTTGCCTTCGCGATAGCTGCTGAGCCCACGAACGACATCTATGACGATGTCACGATCGGCTGGGGCGACGTCTCCGTCGACGGCGACTTCCTGGACCTCCTCCCCGATCCCGAGTCGGGCATACCGGACCCCGAGGTCGGCTCCACCGCAGCAACGGTCTCCGGTGCGGACTGGAACGGCAACTCCTGGACCATTGCCCCCGACGGCAGACCGAAGGTCGTCATGTTCCTCGCCCACTGGTGCCCGCACTGTCAGGCGGAGGTCCCCGAGTTGCAGGCCTGGGCCAACGCCGGGTTTGCTCCGGCCGACGTGGACATCTACTCCGTGACAAGCCTGACCGACCCCCTCCGGGCCCTCTGGCCGCCCCAGAACTGGCTCGAGGACGAGGGCTGGACCTTCCCGGTGATCATGGACGATGTGATCGACACCGTTGCCACCATGTACGGGCTGAGAGGGACCCCGTTCTACGTGGTATTGGACGGGGACAATCGCGTTCGCTTCAGGATCTCGGGCCGCATCGGCCTGGCGGCGTTCGAAGAGCTGCTCGCCATCGCCCGAGCGCCGGTCTGGCCCCCGACCTCCTAGCCGGAGGCGAATCCTGGTTCGCAGCCATTCCGTCTGGCTGTCGCCTAGGCCTCCAAGGCCCTGATCTTCTCGACGCGGCGGACGTGCCTGTCCTCCCGGCTGAACTCGGCGACGATGAAGGTGCTCACCAAGTCTTCGGCCAGTGAGTCCCCGATGACCCTCGAGCCGAGGCAGAGCACGTTCACATCGTCGTGCTCGACCATTTGATGCGCCGTGTAGACGTCGTGGGCGACGGCTGCCCTTATCCCACGGAG
>JBFFIL010000323.1:0-1492 GCA_041556535.1 Acidimicrobiia bacterium
CATCGGATCAATCTCTGGTTCGTCGTCACGGCGGCCGATCGACAGGCTGTGGCGGACGTGCTCGCGGAAATCGAGGTGCGTACCGGACTCGAGGTCCTCGATCTGCCACTCGAGGCCGACTACCACATCGATCTCGGCTTCGATCAGCAGCAGGCACGGCTGGCCGTCGCTGGGCTGCTCCTCCTCTTCGGGCTGGCGGGTCTCCTGTCACAGCGGACCACGAGACCGGGTGCTACGGGCCAGCTCTGGGCGTTCGCTGCCCTGGCGTCGCTCCTGCCGTTCCTGGGCCTCCTCACATCGTCGACGGTGCGATCCGAAGCTGCCGGCCAGCTTCCTTTGAGAGTCATGTCATTCAACATCCACTCTTCTTACGGAACCGACGGCACATTCGACATCGAGGCGATAGCGCAATTGATCGATGACTCCGGGGCCACCGTCGTGGGCCTGCAGGAGGTTCCGAGGGGACGGCTCCTCTCCGGTCTCACCGACCAGGTGACCCTGCTCCAGCAGCGTCTTGGCTTCGAGTATTCGGCCTTCTTTGGGACGACCGACCCAACCTGGGGGAACGCCATCCTGAGCAGGTACCCGATCACCGCGACAAACACGTCATATCTGCCGCTTGCCGGGACACTTCTCCAAAGGGGGTATCTGGGCGCCACGCTGGACACACCTGCCGGAAGCCTTCTGTTCATCACCACCCATCTCCAGCACGTGAATGACCCGGATGTGCACGATGATGACCCCGAGGCCGACCTCTACCCGGTGCATCATGAGCAGCTCGCCACCGTTCTCGCCGAATGGGGAGGCGTCCAACCCGCGGTGGCGACCGGGGACTTCAATGCCAGGCCAGGGTGGGGCCAGATCGAGGAGTTCGAGGCGGCCGGGTGGGTCGACTCCTGGGATGAGGCCGGGGTGGGAGACGGTTATACGGCCAACGCGGCCGACCCGAAGCACCGCATCGACTACGTGTTCCACACCCCCGACCTGGTGGCTACGGACGCCGGAGTGATCCTCTCACAGGCCTCCGACCACTTCGCAGTCGTAGTCGACATCACTCTCTCGTAGCCCGACCTGCGGCCGCCGCGGCGCTAGGCGACTACTCCTTGATCTCCTCTTCGACTATCGCGTCGTCCAAGGCCGCCTTTTCGATCTCGAGGAGCTCGCGCGACTGCGCCGCCAGGGCCATGTCGCCGATTACCTCTGCGACGCAGACTCCAAAAACGCCGATGGCGATCCACTGGCTCTCCGACGCGAAGAGGCCAATGAGAAGCACGACGGGTATGGCGGCCAGGCGGTTGTAGGCGATGGCGCGGTTGATGGCGAGATGCGGATGCGATAGCGATGACTCCTGAATGAGGGCCATGGAGGCGAATGCCGCGGCGACCGCGCCAACGAACAGCCATCGCTCGGGCGCGGGCATGACCCCGTGCCCGGCCTCGGCTACGGCAGTTTCGAGTGAGACGCCGAGAGCAGCCAGAGCCGCCGCCAAGGG
>JBFFIL010000324.1:0-1479 GCA_041556535.1 Acidimicrobiia bacterium
CGGCGTGGCCTCTCACGGCTTCCTCGCGCACCACGACGGTCACCTCCTGGTGCAGACCAACCTCGACGCACCAAACGGCAGAGTCATAGCCATATCGGTCGACGATCCCCATAGGCAAACCGAGGTGATCCCTGAGGGCGCCCGCCCCATTGAAGTGGCAGGGGCAGTGGCCGGCCGGATCGTCATGGTCACACTCGAAGAGGCTTCCCATCGAGTATCCCTTCACCGGTTGGACGGGACACAGGAAGGCGAGATCGCCCTTCCCGACCTGGGAACTGTCGAAGCGATCACGGGACGCCTCCAGGACCCGATCGTCTTCATCGGATTCCAGTCATTCCTCAGGCCTCCTTCGGTATTGCAGTGGGAGGAAGGCGTGACGTCGATGTTTGCGGAGTCCGGGACAGCCGTAGATCCAGACGACTTCATAGTCGAGCGTCGTCATGCGGTCTCGTCCGACGGGGCTGAAGTCGGAATGTTCCTCATCCGCCACAAGAGCACCGGACTGCCGGCGCCAACGGAGATGTACGGCTACGGCGGCTACTCGATCAACGTCACGCCGGCTTATTCCCCGTCCAGGCTGGCCTGGATGGAGGCCGGGGGCGTAGTCGCGGTCACCAACCTGCGAGGGGGAACGGAGAACGGCGAGGAGTGGCACCGCCAGGGGATGCTGGATCGCAAACAGCAGACATTCGACGACTTCTACGCCTGCGCCGAGCACCTGATCGAGTCAGGTGTGACGACGCCAGGCCAACTCGGAATACGCGGCGGCTCAAACGGTGGCCTCCTCACGGCTGTGGCGATGCAACAGCGACCCGAGCTCTTCGGAGCGGTCGTCTCCCATGTGCCGGTGACCGACATGTACCGCTACCAGCACTTCACCGCCGGCAGGTTCTGGACAGTCGAGTACGGAGACGCCGCTACCGACGTCGAAGCTTTCCGGTATCTCACTGCGTACTCACCCCTTCACAACGTGGAGCCGGGGGTGGAGTACCCGCCGTTGCTCGTCCTGACCGCTGAGACCGACGACCGGGTCGTGCCGATGCACTCTCACAAGCTCATCGCCGAGCTCCAACACGCTGCCGGCGGCGAGTCGGACAGCCCTCTCCTCGAGAGAATCGAGACCCGCGCCGGGCACGGGCTCGGCAAACCGACCTCCAAGCTGATCGACGAGGCTGCCGACGTCTACGGCTTCATGCTCCATCACCTGAGCTAGCCGCAGGCTGTAACCGACTCCGCGCGATCGGAGTCAAACACGCGGAGGCAAGAGAAAGGACACGCCTTGGACGGTCTCGGAGGGTTCGTACTCGCTGCCATCGCACTCGAAGCGGTGGTGCACATCGTCAGAAACGTATGGGATGAGGGCGCCCGCTCGGATTGGGGCACAACCACCCTGGCCTACTACGTGATCGCGCTGGCCGCCCTGTTCGTGGCGAATGATGCCTCGAACAGCATCGCCGGCGTGTTCGACTTCGATCAGGA
>JBFFIL010000325.1:0-1359 GCA_041556535.1 Acidimicrobiia bacterium
CGATTGACAACGACGCGAGGGACCGGCCCAACGTTCCTCCCATCTCTGCTGAAAAGCTACCCGCACAGACCCCAAAATCAGAAGACGGATCACAGTCCAGGGACCCGGACTTCACCCGACACGTGCCCATCTTCGTTTGGTAGGTTCACCGAACCTGTTCGCTCGCGGAAGGCTGTCTCATGGAAGTCGCGATGACCGTCAACGGGCGAGAGGTTTCCGCCGATGTCGAACCGCGGACGCTCCTCGTCCATTTCTTGAGAGACGAGCTGCGGCTCACCGGCACGCATGTGGGCTGTGAGACCGGCTACTGCGGTGCCTGCACGGTTCATGTCGACGGTAAAACCGTCAAGTCGTGCACGATGTTCGCCGTCCAGGCCGACGGCGCCGCAGTGACCACTATCGAGGGAATAGCGAGCGACGGAGACCTGCACCCGGTGCAGGAGGGGTTTTGGGAGCGTCACGGTCTCCAATGTGGCTTCTGCACTCCTGGGATGATCATGTCGTCGATCGCGCTCCTCGAGGAGAACGACAACCCCTCAGAGGATGAGATCCGCCACGGTATCGACGGCAACCTCTGCCGTTGCACGGGATATCACAACATCGTCAGGGCCGTCGAGTACGCCGGGGCGAAGCTGAGGGGCGAGCAGCCGCCGCCACCGGACTGGGAAGGAGGCGAGTAATGGCCACGACAAGCGTCATGGGTGGCTCCGTTCGTCGGCGCGAGGATCCAGCCCTCATCCAGGGCCACGGGCTCTATGTCGATGATCTTCATCCAACCGGCCTTCTCCACATAGCGTTTCTGCGATCTCCCGTCGCAAGGGCCAAGATCACCAATCTCGACACGGCGGCGGCAAAGGCGACCGACGGCGTGGTCGCCGTGTACACCCACGACGACGTCGCCCACCTCGGCCCCCTCGTCGCACAGGTCCCGATAGGGAAGCTGCGGCCACTTCTGGCGGCTGGTGAGGTGAACCACGTCGGTGAGGCGGTGGCAATGGTGGTTGCCGTAGATCGGTACATCGCACAGGATGCCGCAGACGCCATCGTCGTCGACTACGACACGCTCCCCGCGATCATCGATCTGAAGGAGGCGGCGTCGGACGTCCAGAAGGTCCACGACGAGTTGGACTCGAACATCCTCCACACCTGGACATACCACGGCTACTGGGAAGCCCTTGGGCTGGAGGACCAGACGCCTGAGGTGGACGCCGCCATGGAGCGGGACGACGCAGTCGTGGTCTCACTCGAGATGGTCAACCAGCGCCTCATACCAGTGGCGATCGAGCCGAGGTCGGTGGTCGCCGAGTACAACCCTGGGTACAGCCAGTTCACGGTCCACTCCTCGACCCAGGTGCCCCA
>JBFFIL010000326.1:0-1312 GCA_041556535.1 Acidimicrobiia bacterium
GCCCGAGCCGATCACCTCTCTTAGCCCGATGGGTACGAGGGACTCCGGCGGCACGCTCTCGTGACTGGCGCCATCCGTTCCGGGCAGGGGGTGATCCACCCGGCGCTTTCGCAGGAGGAGGCCCCTTCCTTTGGGGTCCCCGACGAACCCGTTGGGAAGGAGGGCGGCTGTCTCGGGGCTGACGACGATCTCGGATGCGTCGGCCGTGCCTTCCATGAGATTGACCATGGACGTGGTTGGCCCGCCGACGATCAGCTCACGGTGGCTGTTACCGACGAGAAAGAGGTCGACTGGACCGGTTGCGATCCCCGATGACATCCGGAGCGCGATCCGGCCGACGGAAGTGGGCTGTTTCGCCGCTTCGCGAAGGGCAGCACGCATCTCCACAGCAGACGCCGTCGCCTGCATCGCATGGTCTTCGGAGTCGAAGAGGAGGAGGAGAGCGTCGCCGCCGAACTTGAGCATCGACCCGCCCCGGGCGTAGACGGCGTCGAGCATCACTCCGAACACCCGCCCCAAGACGGCCGTTAGCTCCTCCGCCCCGATCCGGCCTCGTGCCGCCAATCGCTCGGAGAGCGCGGTGAAGCCTGAGATGTCGACGAACAGCAGGGAGCCGTCGACCGCTCGCCAGCGGGAGTCGTCTTCCCACTGCCAGGCCATACGCGGCACGAAACGCCGGAATGGGCTATTCATCACTCTCCGAGACTAGATATATCAAATGAGTGGTGTTGAAGGATGGCGAAAACGCTCTAGTTTCTCAGGAGATGGCAAGTATCCACGACCTCGCGCCGTCATACGTGCACGACACTCTGGCCGACGAAGACGTCGAGGCTTACAAGGATCACCTCGCCTCATGCGTGCAGTGTCAGGAGGATGTCGCCCTGCTCGGCGGAAGGAAGGTTCGCCGCCGCTTCGGTGAACTGCGGCTCGAGCCGGGCTCAACGCTTCAGTTCGTCATCCTGGTGTTCGCCGCGGTCCTCGTCGTGGTCGGGCTGGTTCTGGCCTTGGGCTAGGACCGGTTCACGGTCACCGCTCTCATCGACATCTGACGCCGACGCGGACCGCGGTGTGTCCGGGATGGCGTCGGGGATGTCACGCTCCACGTTCCGCAGCCTGGGGATCATGAAACCCGCGACCGCCGTCACCGTGAGAAGCGCGCCCATGAGCACGTACATGAATCCGATGCCACGCCCCGGGCCGGTGCCGATGATGTCGCCGACCGACGCGGCCAGTCCGCCACCGGGCATCAGCAGGGGCTCGAACACGTTGTCCGCCAGAGGCCCGGCCACCAGCGCCGCCAGCTCCGGATCGC
>JBFFIL010000327.1:0-1220 GCA_041556535.1 Acidimicrobiia bacterium
CGTGGCAACAGTGAGGTTTTGGGGATTGAGGAGGATCAGATAGCGGTTGGCGGTGGCAGGGCCCGTCTCGTGCTCGAAACGGGCGAGGTCGGCCTCACGGGCCAGCTTCCCCGCTATCTCGGAGGGGTGCAGACGCCCGGAGAACATCTTTCCCCCGACCGTGTCGAGAAGACGCTCCAGGCGGCGCTCCAGGCTTCGGGCGACGCTCACAGGCGGCAGGTTACGGCTTGGTGGCCTGGACTACCGCAACGGGTGGCCCACAGTTACGATTTCCGGGCTGCCCAGGGCGAGTGGCGGAATTGGCAGACGCGCAGGATTCAGGTTCCTGTGATCGCAAGATCGTGAGGGTTCAAGTCCCTCCTCGCCCACTCGTAACGTTCCTCTGATTCTTAGACTCGGCACCCATGGAGCCGATCACTGGCTATGCGTCTCTCGACGGGCAGCAGATTGCCTACCAGGTGATCGGCGACGGGCCGGTTGACATCGTCATGGCACCGTCATGGTTCAGCGCGACGGACATCGAATGGCAAGAGCCGAGAATCAGGGCCTTCTTCGAACGGCTGAGTTCATTCGCCAGGGTGATCCGTTTCGATCGACGTGGATCGGGAGCGTCCGACCCGTTGGCAAACAACGCCTTGCCGCCCTGGGAGGCGTTTGCCGACGACATCGAATGCGTCATGGATGCGGTCGGCTCGGAGAACGCCTTCCTGTATGGCGATGGTGATGGTGGCCCTTTGAGCGTGCTATTCACCGCCGCCCACCCACAACGAGTTCGAGGTCTGATCCTGTTTCACACGTCGGCGCGATTTCTGGCAGACACGGACTACGAGATGGGAATGCCACCGGAACTGGCAAGTTCGCTGGCTGAGGAGATGACCAGGGATTGGGGCGTTGCCAGTGAGGATCTTGTCGCGCTTTGGGTGCCCAGTCGAGCCGGCGACCCCGACTTCAGACGATGGATCGTCCGTCTGATGCGAGCGACGACGACTCCCTCATCGGTGAAGAGCTACATGGATGGCGTGATCACCGCGGATGTCCGTGGCGTCCTCTCCTCTCTCGACTTGCCGACCCTGATACTTCACCCTGCGAAGAGTGAGATGTTGTCCATTGAGAACGCGCGGTACCTGAACGCCCACATCAAGGCGAGCACCCTCGTGGAGTTGGATGGGCCGGGCGACGTCTACCCGGCGTTTGCCCTTGCCGATCCGATTGTCTCGGAG
>JBFFIL010000328.1:0-1161 GCA_041556535.1 Acidimicrobiia bacterium
GGCCAGCGGCACGCCGGTCGAGAAGGCCAGGGCATCACCGCGTGCCGCAACCCACAGGATGGCCGATGGGCCGGTCGAGGAGACGAGGTAGCCGTCCGCCGGTCCCAACTCGACCTCCAGGACCTCCTCTCCCCCCAGCTCGTACGTCCTCGAAACCGGATTGTCGCCCAACGCTGTCACGGTGAATGTGGACAGCTCGATGCCCGAGTTGAGCATGACGATCGTCTCGGAGCCATCCATCGACCCGGCAGCCGGGAAGAACCAAGCGCCTCCCTCCGTGGTTCCAGGAGACGCTGCGATGACGCCTTCACCCACGCTCCACAGAGTCGGCACGATCGGAGCGCCGCTGATGACACGCAGCGCGATCGCCTCCCCGGCCAACTCTTCGAAGTCCAGCCATACCTGAGATCGCGCCGAGAGGGTCCCCTCCGCATAGGCCTCTTCGTAGCCCTCGGGCCCGTATAGGTCCACCTGGTAGCCGATGTCGGCATTGATGGGAGACACCAGGAGCAGCCTCGACACCCCTCTGGTCCCGACCGGGAGGAACCAGTCCTGTGCGGCAGGTGCGGCCCTCCACATCGCAGCGTCACCCTCGATGCTCTGGCGGCCCACCGCCACGACGTTGCCCGAGATCGTGTCCACGGTCACTGCGAACGACTCCCTTCCCGGAAACGATTCGGCGAAATCGATCACGATCGAGCCGCGCGATGGGATCACCATTGCCGAGAACTGGTCTCCTCCCTCCAGGCCCACTTCCGTGACCACGGTGAGCGAGATAATGGCATCACCTGCGTAGGGGTTCATGAGGTGCACCTCGAATCGGCCGCCTGATGCCGTGGATCCGCCTCCCAGCACGGTCTGGTCTACAGGTGCGAACGCGCAGACTTCAGCAGCGAGTGACTCGGATCCCCTGATGACCGAGGCTGCGGCTGACCCGGGGTCGGGCATCTCGATGAGGCCGGCGACCACGCCGAGGGCGGCGACATCGACGACCTCGAGCACCGCAGAGCCAGACGGCCCGGTCCGGAACTCCGCCACCCCGGCGTCCGACCCTCCGGCGAACGCAGTGAGGCGAACGGGGCCGTCGACAGTGGACAGGATCGTGGCACTTCCCGACCTCCCGCTTCCCTCTTCCAGCGAGCAGACGGCTACGGGCGGCGA
>JBFFIL010000329.1:0-1066 GCA_041556535.1 Acidimicrobiia bacterium
CCCCACGGGTTTTGGGAACGGGACGATCTGATCTGATCCACCGACCAATGCGGGATGGGCGACGCCGACCAGGCGCGGCTCCGTCTCCCTGGCTGCCAGAGCCAGGGTCAGCCCGCGGGGGTTGGCCCCCCAGGCCGCGACGCCATCGTGGCCTTCGTCGCCGTCCCAGATAAGGGGCTTCCCGAGGGATAGCGCTTTCGGTAAGGCCCGTTCGCCGTGTCCGATCAGATAGTCACAGTCGGACACATCCTCGACCACCCTGAAGCTCCTGCTCGTGGCCGGGCCCACCGCAACGACCTCGTCGACCTGGTCGTGGGCGGCGAGCGAGTGAGCGGCCCGAACGGCCACATCCCCGGTGACGAGGACGCCGATCCTCACGAAGGCTCGACCGGTTTCCAGGTCTTCTCGTGTGTCGGATCGGCGTTCCGCCGCATTGCTGCGACCAGAGCGACGACCGCGGCCACCAGTAGCAGCGGGGAAAAGCGCCTCACGCCCGACATTCTACGACGACCGGCCTCGATGCCGGCCGGGAGCTACTCGCTGGCCTCGGTCTGCTGGCTCTTGAGGATGTCGTAGAGGCCGAGCATCTTCATCATCTCCGACTCCCTCTCGACGGCTTGAGGTGGCACCGGGATACCGGTCGCCTCGGCGACCCGGTTCATCATCTCGAAGTTTCCGAAGACGGTTGCCGAGTCGAGGAACGACTCAGGCCCGAGGACGCTGAGCAGAGCGTGTCGCGTGCCGTCTTGTTCGGCCTCGCCTCCAGAGAAGAAGGCGTCGACCAGGTCGATCATCTCTCTCCCGCCTGGCACGCCAAGGTCGACCGACTCGTCGACGAGCCCGGCGATGTCGACCTGGTATCCGAGTATCTCGCCGCTCCACCTGAGCCGCCATGTGTGACTGAATACTCAGTAGAAGCACTCGTTGAGCAGTGAGATGCGGGCAGCGATCGTCTCCAACTGCGGGGTGTCGAGCCCGGGCTCGCGATGGAAGTGGGGATCGCCCATCTCCTCGTCAGTCATGTAGAGGGCGCCGAACATGGCCCGGAAAGCCGTTCCCTCGGACG
>JBFFIL010000330.1:0-1036 GCA_041556535.1 Acidimicrobiia bacterium
GCTACCACCCCCGATTCACCGAGTCGCTCGGCCCACATTTCGGTAAGGATCACCTGCCCCCGCTTCGTTCTCGCATACGCCGCGGATCCGTTGTAGGTCCCTCGCTCCGACAACAGGTCATCGGGCCGAATCCGCTGGGAGTACATGCCGCCTGATGACACATTGATTATCCGGGACGGCGACGACTCTGCCAGTCTGGGGATGAGAAGGTTCGTCAGGAGGAATTGGCCGGCGAGGTTGGTGGCGAACGTGGTCTCGAGGCCTTCGGCGGTCTCCTGGCGGTCGGGCAGAAGCACGCCCACGTTGTTGATCAGGACGTCGACACTGCTCTCGTCTTCTGAGATTCTCTCTGCCAGCCCACGGACTTCGCTGAGAAGGCTGAGGTCGGCGAGGTAGGACGAGACCTCCCCATTGATAGCCGCGCGGGCAGACTCGAGCTTGGGCTGACTTCGTCCGATCACTGCCACACGCGCTCCGAGATCAGCTAGTGCTGATGCGGCCGCGAGGCCGAGGCCGCCGGTCGCTCCGGTGATAACGACCGTCTTGCCGGTCATATCTTGCTCTACAGGTTCGAATCGGCGTGCGTGATAGCGATAGCCCAGATTGGTGAAGGTGGAGATGGACAGTGTGTTCATCCGGAGAGGGTTTCTGCAAGGCCGTCGAGAGCCCTCTCCCCGACCTTTCGTATCGCCGTTCCAAGCAATGGCTCGAGGAACCTCATGTAGTTGAGGAAGGTCAGGTCTGCGGTGTAATCGATGCGGGTCAAGTTGTCCTGGGTGTCGAACGTGATCTCGTCGACGGCCCGGAGTTGCCTGCCTTCGCCTACGAGGACGACGCGTCGACCAGGGTCGAACTCCGTGATGCGGTACGTCATGGGGACGGTGCCGCTGCCCAACTTCACCTCGAGGTCGAACTCAGTTCCTTCCCCGACGGGTCCAGGCGATGTTTTCTGGGAGGAGACCACGCCTGGATCCCATCGGGAGATGTTGGAGAAGTCCGCGGTGAATTCGAATGCCTCGTTCTGAGGCGTCTTCAC